>JBBQVG010000021.1:0-15527 GCA_038211765.1 Minisyncoccia bacterium
AACATCTGGAGGTCAAACCCGATCCGGTATAGTACTTACATTTTGACTTATGGTGAAAATTAGTTAGACTTCATTTATTGCCGAAGTGGCGTAATGGCAGCCGCGCAGCACTCAAAATGCTGTGAGAGCAATCTCGTGTGGGTTCGAGTCCCACCTTCGGCACAGTAAATAGGAAAAAAGATGTCACCACGATACAAACCCAGAAAGGTACTTAATTTTGATTGGACCGCAGAGCTTGCAATCGATACTATATGAAAATAGAAAAAGCCAAAATCATAATAATCGTCGGACCTACTGCATCCGGTAAAAGCGACCTGGCGGTCAAACTCGCCAAAAAACACAATGGTGAGATTATTTCTGCTGATTCGCGACAGGTATACAAGGGACTCGATATCGGTACAGGGAAAATCACAAAAAGAGAAATGAAAGGTGTTACACATTACCTATTGGATGTTGCGAATCCTAAAAGACGATTTACTGTGGCCGATTTTGTCCATCACGCGCACAAGGCCTTGGAAAAAATCCTTGAAAAAAATAAGACGCCCATCATTGTTGGCGGAACAGGATTTTATATTCAAGCTCTCGTTGATGGGATAGTTCTGCCAGATGTTCCACCAAACGCCAAATTGCGGACCAAGCTAGAAAAAAAGTCAGCCGCACAGTTGTATACCGCAATCAAGAAGCTTGACCCTCTCCGAGCCGCCAGTCTCGATCCAAATAATGCCCGTCGTCTTATCCGTGCAATCGAAATCGCAAAAGCGCTCGGGAAGGTTCCCAAACTCAAAAGCAATCCCCTTCCATACAAAACCATTTTTATTGGTACCAAGATTGCACCAGCAATACTCAAAGAGAAGATTCGCACTCGCCTCATGAAGCGTCTGCAAAGTGGTATGGTGAACGAAGCCAAGCGTCTACACGCGCGAGGCCTTTCCTGGAAACGTATGGAAGAGCTTGGGCTAGAGTATCGCTATCTTGCCTATTTCCTACAAAATAAAATGACAAGAGAGGAAATGGTAGAAAAGCTCGTCACTGAAATTTGGCATTATTCGCGCAGGCAGATGACCTGGTTCAAACGTGACAAGAGGATCAAGTGGATGCCGGTCTAGATAAAGAATTTAATAACGACAAAAGTGATGATAATATTTATTATTACCACTACAATAAGCACAGCTTGCGCCGCCCTTGAAGATTTGATGCCGTGCTTCATCAACCATTGAGCCATCTTGGGAGTGTTTGATGGCAGTTGCGGACGACCATACCCGAGATTGGGTGGGGCCTCAAATCCACCAGTCGCCTTCGAAGAGGCGCTCGGTGGTTTGTCGAAACTAAAGCTGTCTTCTTCAAATTGAACTCCTGATGCCATTATGGATTGATTATGAGAACGAGAATAGCCTAATTGTACACCAGATTGCGTGGCTTACCACCTTCCATGACATCGATAATGTTGGTAGCGGCCTTTATGGCCATATCTTCACGTGACTCGTCTGTAGCAGAAGCAATGTGTGGTGTAAGAATAACATTTGTGAGTTCCGCCAATCCAGAGGAAAGTTTCGGTTCAAACTCAAAAACATCTAGCCCGGCCCCGCGGATAACTCCATTTTGCAAAGCATATACAAGAGCAGTTTCATCTATCACTGGACCACGAGACGTGTTTATGATAAATGCTGTCTTTTTCATCAACTTCAATCGGTCAGCACTGATAAGGTGAGTAGTTTGTGGAGTTAGAGGAACGTGAAGAGAGATGATATCAGCAACCGCAAGAACTCCTTCGACGGTAGGGCAGAAGGTGGCACCAAAATCTTTTTCCAAGCCTTCATTGCGACCGAGATCGTAGTAGACGACATTCATTTGGAATCCGCTTTTGCCACGCCTGGCAACTTCGGCACCGATCTTGCCTGTACCAATAATTCCAAGTGTCTTACCGGCCAGTTGGATGCCGTGAAGAAGCATCGGATCCCAGCCGGTGTATTTTCCAGACTTTACATACGTATCACCTTCCACAATCCTGCAAGCCAAGGCGGTGATAAGCGCCCACGCGTGTTCAGCAACACATTCAGCTCCACCACCGGGAGTATTGGAAAGAAAAATTTCCCTCTTCTTTGCATCCTCTATATTGAAGTTATTAAAACCAATAGCATAATTGGCAAAAATTTTTGTTGAAGGAGAGACGTCCATGACGGCTCCATCGATCTCATCAGTAAGAAGCGACAAGACCGCATCGTACGGTTTTGTTTTGAGAATACTGACCAGCTCATCTTTTGTAAGCGGCCGGTCAAGTGAACTAACATCGACTTCGTATCCTTTATCCTTGAGCATGCGAATCCCAATTTCTGGGATTCGACGAGTGACATAGATTGTTTTGGGCATAGCCCTAATTATAGCCTTAGGATATGATTATAGACAATGATGATTTTATTTAGAGAATGGTCAAGCAGAAAAAAGGACGCGGTTGCTGCCTTTTTTATTTTTATACTCAGTAGCGTCACTCACCTTCTCTACTTTGGCAAACCAGCTGGAGTAGTCTTCGATGAAACCTACTTTATGAAATTTGTCGGCTATTACGAAACCGGCAGTTACTATTTTGATATTCATCCGCCACTTGGGAAGCTCATCTTCCTTGTATTTGCACACGCCATAGGTGTAACTCCCTCCATAGAGATCGGAAATATCGGCACAGCTTTGCCACCATCGCTTATACTTTTGCGCCTACTGCCCATCTTTGCAGGTATACTCCTACCTGTCGTCGTCTACTATCTATGTCGCAGACTAAAACTTTCTTCTTTGGTTTCACTTGTAGCGGGCATACTGATCTGTTTTGAAAACTCTCTAGTCGTCGAATCGCGCTTTGTGCTTATGGATAGTACCCTTATTCTATGCGGATTTCTTTTTCTTTTGTTTTATCTTGTTTTCAATGACCGCCTCAGAGCTAGCCGACGTGCTTGGCCCTTTCTTATTATTTCGGCGATATTTCTTTCATGTGCCGCCAGTATAAAATGGTCAGGACTGTTCTTCATCCCTTCTGTAGCTCTTCTGGAATTCTACAGAGCCTTTGTGGACAAAACTTTCCCCCATCTTCATTTGTGGCAAAAACTGCGTAGCCTCATCACAGTTGTATGCGTATACGGAGCTATTTTTAGCGTTACCTACCTTTCGGCTTTTGCTATACACTTTTCACTCTTGCCTCTCTCGGGGAGTGGAGACGCTTTCATGAGTCCCGCCTTCCAAAAGACTCTGGAAGGTAACATGTACGCCACCGACGACTCTATCCCACCACGCAGATTCTTTGGAAAACTTTTTGAATTAAACGCGGCCATGTATGACGCAAACAAAACCCTAGTCATCCCCCACCCTTACTCCACCAAGTTCTATACCTGGCCACTCCTCAAACGTGGTGTCTATTTTTGGGAAGGTGAGCACTCCACAAGCTCTCCAGCATTCGGCAGGATATATCTCATGGGAAATCCTTTTGTCTACTGGTTCTCTACCTTGGCAGTGATCGGTATGCTCTGCTACGCAGGTGTACTGATGGTAAAAAGAAGGGCTCATCATATGAAGAATGAGTGGACAGCCGCCTTCATCCTCGGGGCTTACTTCGGAAACTTCATCCCCTTTATATTCATCGGTCGAGTGATGTTTCTCTATCATTATGAGGCAGCGCTAGTTATGAGCATCATCGCTCTTGCATACCTTCTCGACCATATCTCCCACAAAAAAGTTCAGATAGGTGTGATCGTCTACCTTCTCCTTGTCTGTATAAGTACTTTTATTTTCTTCAGCCCCCTCACCTACGGAACACCACTTTCCCAAGAAAGCTTCAACTCACGAATGTGGCTCAGGAGTTGGGAATAGTCCACAGCCCCCGATAGTACGAGTGTCAAAGATAGTGTGATCAAACAAAAAGGCCGCCGAAGCGACCGTGTAGATAGTGTGAAACTGAAGATCCGTATCCATGACCGACCAATGAAGCGTCTGCGAAACGGCATGAGTAGAGGAGGTGAAACAGCTCCATGAGCGCGGACTTTCTTGGGTACGCCTCGAAGAATTCGGGCTGGGGGATAGTATCAACTGGATTGACGAACCATATATTGAGAATCTGCCTAAAAGTTATACACAATTTCAATAAACCGAAATTATAATTTTGATATAATCAAAGACATTATATCGCAGTTTTACTAGTTTTTTATTTACATGAACAAAACCACATACCTGATCGTAACCATCCTCTGTGCCACCATAGGATTTTCTTTGCTGTCACGGACCGTAGGAGTACGGTCAAACCTTCTCGGTTCAGTTGATGGTAAACAGCAGGTAGCGGCGGTAATAGCGACTGGAAAGGACCCGAAAAATAAACCAACTGCAGAATATTCTTCGAAGATCGCCTCACTCGTCAGGCCAGCACAAGAACTTGACCTCAGCTCATCGATTGCTCAAAGTCAAATCTCGGCGATTCGAAATCTGCCGTTTTCAGCAAATATTATCCCCCCACAAATAACAACACAACAAGCTGACGAGATTCCATCACCAACCTTTACAGATTCGTACATTCTGGAACTGAACACCCCATCTGTCACGCAGATAGATGGGGTGTTAAAAAGTCAACGTTCAAAATCTGCATCAGATAGAGTTGCGACCCTAAAGAAACAAAGAAGTGCCATACAAAATGAACAGACTGATTTTCTAAATAAATTACCTTCAAGTATAAAGTTGAAAAATTCAGCGACCAAGTCCGTATCCACAAAGGGTGCGCGAAAAAAAGCATTTTCAAATGTAATCAACGCGGTGATCTTGAAGATGAGCGAATCCGAAGCAGCTTCATACACAAAAGATTCCCGAGTCAAAAGTATCGAACGGGTACAGGTTGTGCGGGCGAGTCTGATGGACTCTGTACCACTTATCCATGCCCCAGATGTTTGGAACTCCACAGGAACAACCTCTTCCACTGGCGAAGGGGTCAAAATTGCCATCATCGATACTGGTGCCGATTATACACATCCTGATTTGGGAGGATGTTTACGCACTCACCTAGTCGGAACATCGACCGTACCATGCAAAGTCATTGATGGGTGGGATTTTGTAAATAATGATGCTGATCCAATGGATGATATGGGACACGGAACACATGTGAGCGCCATAGCTGCTGGTAACGGTAGTCTCAAAGGTGTAGCGCCTGGGGCATCGCTTATTGAATATAAAGTTCTAGATAATAATGGCAGCGGCACAAGTGAAAATATCATTGCTGCACTTGAGCGAGCTGCAGACCCAAATGAGGACGGAGATCTATCTGATCATGTACAAATCGCCAGTCTCAGTCTCGGAGGGTCGGGTAACCCGGATGATGCAATGTCAACAGCAGTAGACAACCTCGTCGACGCTGGAGTTGTAGTGACGATTGCCGCAGGAAACTCTGGTGCCGAGCACTCTATAGGTTCACCAGGGACTGCTCGAAAGGCAATCACTGTTGCTGCGACAGATAAATCCGATTATTTGGCATGGTTCAGTTCTCGTGGACCAGTGATCTGGAAAGGCTTGAATGGTATCACGCAATACCTTATGAAACCGGACGTGGCCGCCCCAGGAATGTATATATGTGCCGCTCGTTTTGATCATGCGTTTGAGGGATCCGACGCAAACTGCAACCACGACAGTTCCCACATTGCAATATCAGGAACATCTATGGCAACTCCTCATGTTGCAGGAGAAGCTGCCCTATTGCTTCAGAGGCATAGTGATTGGTCACCAGCAGAAGTTAAAGCTGCTATCCAGAATACCACTATCAACCGATACAACTACGTTCCTAGCGCTATAGGCAGCGGGCGTATTGACGCATTAGGACTGGTTAATTCAAACCGACCAACCGTTGCTTCCCTGGCCAATCTCAAAGAAGCGAGCGGGCTAATAAATATCAGTGGAACAGCAGCTGGAGTTGATTTTAAGAACTACCAGATCTTTTATGGACCAGGCCAAAACGCGACATATGCCACTGCTCTCCTTACCAGTTCAGATCAACCTGTCACCAATGGAACATTATTTGCAAACCTAGATACAACAAAACTTGAAGAAGGTTTCTACGGAATAAAGCTTGATGTAAAAAACAATTACGGAGAAAAAAGTACCTCCCTCGGACTGATGAAAGTTAACAACATGCATATTGATGTTGTCGGCAGTAATCTTGGTTATATAAATGGCGGCACACGAGAAGTTCAGGGCACAATAAATCTACCTGGCTCTCAATTTAAAATTACACTCGACAGTGTTAGCGGACCTATTCTATGCTCCTCAAACAGCATGCCACGAAATGATACTCTTTGTATGGCAAACTTCGATTCTGTTCCCGATGGAAAACATGCCCTGTATTTGAGTATCCTGATCGATGGCAAATGGTCATCTGATGAACCATTCTTTGTTGCCGTGATCAAAGAATTGTTCGACAAATGGCCCCAAGAACTTCCGGGGTTCTCGAGAGGTGTTCATAGTGTCTTTAGTTACGATGGCGATCCACAGCACAAAGAACTTGCTGTACCGTTCTATTCTTGGTGCATACCCGGACAATGCGGGTCTCCCCCATCCTTGTGGTTTTACGACAAGGATGGTTACACCGGAAAGATGTCACAGCTTACAGATGGATCCTACATTGGTTCCGATGGTGTTCCTTCAACCTACTTGAGTACGACGACCAACAAATCGATCATTGTAACTGCCGACTATAACAATTCGAAGATTTTCGACAGGGCCGGAAAAGTCTTGGGTTCATGGGGTATCGAACCATGGCACGAAGATGTTGGACCAGTAACGCTCTTTGACACAAACGGTGACGGCACTCCGGAAATCTACAACATCGATTTTGATCGACGTCCAGAAAGTACCAACAAGGTGTCCATAGCCGGTCACGATACCAAAGGAAGACAACTTCCCGGTTTCCCGATTTCTGTTCCACAAGGTGTCCTTCCCTATACGCTCACATTCAACCATATGTACCTACTCAATAATGGTAGGAATATGAACATGGCTGCACTGACAGGAAATTTCGATCTAACAGAGAATTTCTCTTCTCAAGTAGATCTCAAACTATATGTCCATATTATTTCCGATAATGATTCTCCAGCAACAAGTACTCTTATCTACAATGGAACTGGTAAAGAAGTCTCTTTACTGGCTTCAACACCGGTGGTAGCAGATCTAAATGGTGATGGTCGCACCGAACTTATAGTTCAGTTTGGTATCTTGGACATGAAGCTATTTGTAGAAAACAGATACAATGAAAAAGCTTATACGACCTATCTAAAAGTAATAGACAGTAATGGAAAGATTATTTCTTCAATTTCCCCTATAGTCGGCTACTTGCCAGGGCTCTTGGCGGTTGGAAACTTGGAATCGATTTCACCATCGTTGTCTCCTTCACCATCAAACTCTCCATCAGCATCGCCCGCATACCTCGCCTCGAAAATACGTCCCGTCATTGTTACTACTCAGACAGATACCTGGCCAACTACCAATAAGGGAAACAAAATACACGTCTTTGACGGCTCACTTGGCACGATCTTCCATAGATCACAATCGGAGTTCAATATGTCTGACACACTATTTTCTTCGATCACAATCGGAAAAGTCGACACCGACAGCCAACAGTCCATCATTGCGTCATACCGCCCAAGGTATTTCGATGGCAGTGACTCGGGTGTGGAAATACTCAGTCCGTCAGGTCAATTGAAACGGAATATTCCTCTACCAGCACTGGGTGCTGTTGTAGATTTCTGGGGTAGTCCGGCGATTCTCGATGACTTCAATGGTGATGGTAAAACCGATGTTATCTTGCAGGCAATTACGTTACCAAATGATTTCACCATGTTCGGCAACGATATCAGAACTCAAATCTTCCCACTAACCTTGGGCGGAAACTACTCTTCGACCACCATCAGTTGGAAAACCTACCTTGGTGATGATGCGCATACAGGTTGTTTTGGATGTAGCAGCATAGTAAGCTCACGTCCGGGCGTTGTTGACCCTTCCATACGAGCAATTGGCTCCTCGACTCTCAAGATGGCCTACGCTGCAGAAGACGGTTCTGAAACCTCGCTCGAATCAACATTTACTGTTGAGATCAGTGCCGGATCAGAGAGTCAGAAACTACAAAAGAGTTCGTCTTTTGGTTCAAAAATAGAATCAACTGGCCCAGAACATCTTACCGCTTCGGGACTAGAAAGTTATACTGTTTCACCTTCAAACCTCGACAGAGGTAACTACTATCACATCCCAGCAAACAGCAAGGCCACGATCACACTACATACAAAATACGACCCATTGAAATTATTTGCAGGAAACTACCGGGGCACACTTTCTTCAATTATGCGGGGAACAGTGATTGAACAATCAGAAATTTCGCTTCCAAAGCCGGAACTAACAAACACCGTTGTTGTCATTGGTGAAAAAAGTCCGTACATCAACTCAGTAAATTCCCCTGTCCCTTCAAATAAAACTCTTATTATTAGTGGTTCGCGATTTGCCACTTCTTCATATAACAGAGTCGACATTAGTCTACCGTCACAGTGTCCGACAGGATTTGCATGTACAAGCATGACCCGATCTAAATTAGTAAAGAGCGACGACGGCACCACTCTAAAGTTCGTGACAAATCTTTCCCCCAATGACTATACTCTGGCGGTCACACACCCTCAGACTGGAGCAAGCAACAAGGTTGTGGTAACCATAACCGATGCAATACATGGACTGGCTCCAACGGCCCGAATCCTCGGAACACCGAGTCTGGTTATGAAATATGATGCCAATGGTAACGAAAACATTCTGGTTGCTTCGTATGATGTCGAAATAGATCCTGGCACAGAAGATGCACTCCTATTGAAGCAATATGGCGTATATGCATATCTGACATCAGATAATTATTATGGTGGTGGTTTTGAAACTTCTTACCTCATGCCAGTCGGTGCCCAAAATTACGACGATAACTTCTATCTTATTCCAGCAGGAACAAAAGTCACCCTAAAGGTAACCGCAAAGAATAACCCACTGACACTCATTGCTGGCACATACAATGCAGTGTTCGGAGAGATCCGGATTGGAACATACGAGGATGGACTATGGATCACGCCTGCAGGAACCCTCAAAACAAATTCACTCACCGTCACTGGTGAAAAGTCTCCATTTATCAATTCGGTCACACCTCAGCCAGTATCTTCGAACAAGACTCTGACCATTAGTGGAGTACGCTTCTCCACAACTGCCGCGAACGCCATTACTTTGAGCTCCAAAGATACCCAAAAGACATTCAATGTTGTATCGACTGACGGCACTACACTCAAATTTATCCCCAACCTCCCGTCAGATGGATACAGTCTACAAGTTACTCATCCGACCACCGGCCAGAGCAACTACTGGTATGTTGAAATCGGCTCTTCTACCCCAAACCCTCTTGGTCTCAAATATGACTTTGGTGGCATGTATGGATACTGGGGCAACAACGACGGTAACCGTAAGATCTATCCCAATCCAGCTACTGGTTCGGACTCATGTCCAGTCAGTTACCGACCAGTCAAGATATACGGTAATCCAGGCCACGACTGGTCTGCATATTCATGCTATCGACCACACGTTCTCGAAGCCATAAACGCACAATATGACTTCGGTGGTATGTATGGAACCTACCGTGACGCGAACGACAAGGTACAGTCGTACCCGAATATCCTGACCAAGTCGGCAAGCTGTCCGACAGGGTTTACTTCGGCGAAAATCTCCGGCACTGATAACGTAGACTTCAATACATACTTCTGTTATCGTCCGGCCACAGAACTTCCTTCGCTTGAGTTCGGCGGGGTGTACTCATCAGGCCCGAAGCCTTACAACAACATCACAACTGCTGCCCAATCATGTCCTACAGGCTTCATTTCCACCCAAACCAAAGGAACAGCTACTGTCGATGCTCCGATGTACTCCTGTAGCCGTATCATTCCCACGAGTGCACTCGAGGCTGCCATAAGACTCAAGGCGACACCTACCCCCACAACAACGCCTACACCTACAACAACAGCGAAACCAACATCGACAGTAGTGCCGACACCAACACCAACCCCTACTCCCACAGTTACACCAACTATTACTCCTACCCCCACAGTTACAGTAACACCTACCGTCACTCCGACGATTACCCCTACTCCTACAATTACACCTACAGTTACTCCAACACCGACTCCTACAGTTACTCCTACAGTTACTCCTACAGTTACACCAACTCCATCTGTAACACCTTCTACAACACCTAGCCCTTCGACTACGTATTCACCATCGCCTAGTTATTCGCCATCTCCAACTGATAGTTCTAGCTACTACCCTTCCAGCTCGCCAATCAGTTCATCACCCTACTCAATGAATCAAAACGTCCGTTATCACAGCTGGCTTGCAAGTATTCTTGATGTATTTGGTACAACACTCGACCGCTGGTTCTTTAGGTAGGAGTTCATTCGGAAGCTTCCAAACTGATCAAACAAAAAGGCCGCCGAAGCGACCGTGTAGATAGTGTGATACGAAGGTGAAAGACTCATCCATTTCGGCCGTTCAATCGCACATATTGGATTTTGTCAGATTTTCGTACTACCCGATATACGCCACCAATCTCCAAACTTTGGGAAATGATATAGTAGGTATCCATGCCCACCAATTGAGGCGACACGTCCCGTGGATCCGGCAACTGCATCAGGACAGTGGTGAAATTTGTACGGCTAAAATCCTCACTACCAAGACAACATTTTACGAAGTAACATTTGCCACTTTGTAAGCGACTTTCATCGGCCGGCCCACCTTGAGCCGACATGAAACCATCATTAAATGCTCTCTTGAGCGCTGATCTAAACTCGGCTGATTCTCGGATATCCACATGGTGTGAACCACCAAATCCGACAATCATCCCCAGAGCAAAACCGATCACAAGGCACTGAATCCATGTCTGCGTCATTTTCATACATTTCCTATTCAGCAAAAACACTATCACTAAATGATAAAATGTAAAGGGGTCGCACATTGTCACGACGTCGACAAGTTATCTAATAGAAGTTAGATCTTATTGAACAGTTTCAACCTCGCCTCCACAACTTTCTCTACTTCTTCCACTGGCATCTTCAAATATTTGTATGGTGCGACTTCTTCGGGATTTTCAGCAAGGGACTTCTTGAGACCGTTTACATAGGCCACACGAAGCTCTGTGGAGACGTGGACGATGGAGATACCCGCTTCGATAGCCTTCACAAAATCGCTATCAGTAGTGCCAGAACCACCATGCAACACAAGTGGCACTCCGGCTGTTTTTCTAACTTCACGAATAAGCTCGATCTCCAGGGCCGGATCATTGCCCACACGCATCATGCCATGAATATTTCCCACGGCTGGCGCAAACAAGTTCACACCAGTAGCCTGGACAAATTCTCGTGCCTTATCAGGCTTGGTGAGGCCCGCCTTGAGATCAACTCCTTCGGGAATACCGTCTAGAACCTTGGATGACTGCCCGATGTAGCCGAGTTCGGCTTCGACGAGTATGGGTGCGCCACTCGATGACATCTTGCCGTGAGCATAGTCAACGCACTGTTTTGTTATCTGCACGTTTTCCTCAAAGGAAAGTTTTGCCCCATCGAAAATAACCGAGTCATATCCGGCGTCGATGCACTCTTTCACCTTTTCAAAGGAATAGGTATGGTCAGCGTTGAGGAAGATCGGGTAGTCGTACTCTTCACGGATGCTGTCGATGATCTTTCTGATCTGTTTTACACCAACGAACGCACGTTCGCCTTCGGAAGCACCGATGATAACAGGTACGCCAAGTTTCTTGGCTGCGTTGAAGATGGCCCAGACCATCTCAAGATTTGAAATATTAAAATGGCCGATGGCGACTTTTTTTGATTCGGCTTCGGAGATAGATTCGCGGAGTGTTTTCATGCTTAACAGTATAACGTGAATTTACAACCAAAACAGCTCCAGATGTGATAGCTGGGGACAAAGAACAGCGGAAACTGTTGTATTATGTAATGGTAATAATCTATTCTTATGAAATCATTTATACAATTTGCATTGACATCGTTCTTTATTGGTATCTTATTTTTATTGCCTCAACATGCAAAAGCAGCCATATCGACTGACATCGATGGAGATGGGAGGGTAGACGGCTATGATGATTACCTTGTTCAAAAAGCTGGTAACAATCTCCTACCGAAACTTACATATGACTTTGGCGGTATGTACGGGTACAACAATGGTAATGACTATTTGAACCCAATCACTCAAACCACCTCATGTCCTGCTGGGTTTACTGGTAACCAAGTACTCGGAACTACAGGTACTGATTTTAGGGTTTATTATTGTCAAAAACTCCATGTCGAAGGTAACGACTCATACGTAGATTTCGGAGGTATGTACGGATCTAACAGTGGCAATGGCTTTACGAATCCAATGACGGGAGGCATGAGTTGTCCAAATGGTTATACCTCGACAAAATTTAAGGGGGTCACAAACGTCGATCATGCAGCCTATTTTTGCTACAAGACTCATACACCTGGACAAACTTCCTCTTGGGAGCTTGGTGGTATGTACGGATATGGTAATCCTACTTCATATCCCAATTCTTACACTCAAGCAAACAGCTGTCCTAACGGATATACTGCTTCACAATTCTCAGGACTAACAAATGTAGATTTTCGAGCATTCTTTTGTTATAAAACGCCGACTCCGGATTACTCAACAGTTGTCAAACTACTCCAGCCACCTATCAGAAATTTTACATTGGATACGCTTGGTAAAGCCTTATCCCAATCTGACACCATAAATACCGACTCACGCCTAAATGAATATGACTCTGCTGGAAAGCGCATCAAAAATTGGAAAACTAAATATGAGAAAAAGGGTCACGCCCGTGGCGTCTGTGACCCACCAATGCTCAATGTTACTTTCGACAAGTTTGACAGCGATGGAAAACCTAGAGAACTCTTTACGGCAATCTCAACATTCGCAAATTACGACAACCCACAGTATCAAAAGGTTAGATTCGTAGCCGACTGCGATACCTCTGAATACTATGGTGGCGGTGACTGGAATTTTGGTCTCAACGCAGTAATAGATGTTCAATTGAGGGATTATATTGTCTACGAGATATTTAGAATGTTCAATATTCCCACAGTCGATGTAGTGGCATTTGGTCAAATGAAATTCATTGCAACAGAACTTGGTTACAAAAGTCAAGGCTACAAATACATGGCACTGCAACGCAACAACGAGCTAGACGACAAACTCCCCTTTACCTCACAATTCAAACTTAGTACGAACCTGATCGAAGACGGTAAGGACAATATCTGGCGGCCAATATGGGACGGCGTGACAATAGATTCCGGTAATAGACTAAGAACAGTAAACATAAGGGATGTCTTGAATGACACCAATCTTACTCTGAACCTTGATCCTGAAAATTCTATCCGATACTTTATGTTGACTTCGTTTCTCAAACTAAGTGACCGTGGTGTACTCCATAATGAAGACTACGGCCAGATGCTTTCGAGTACAACATGGAAAACCATTCCCTACGGTTTTGATCTTGGGTTCTATGGCTGTGAAGTCGACAATCCAGGATATGTACTAAATGAAATAAATTCCCTACCAGAAAATGTTCGACCAAAATACCAAGCTCTATACTACAAAATAGGCCGTGAAACATTTGGTTCGATCGACAATCTATACAAGATGCTTTTGGCTGTGGATCAGTTCCCTTTTGCTGTAGATAAAACTCGTCTCAAAAATTACTTGCGTCTGGCGTTTTACAAATATGCTACCTACTACAATAGCCAGAAATTTGCTAACAACATGAACCAGACATACCAAGCGAGCCCTATGGTATTACCTTTTTTGAATGATACGGAGGCTCAGGTTGCCGAAACAAATCTCTTTGTATCATGCCAACGTAATTACAAACCAGCTCCCCGACTTACCATAACTGTTACAAACCCAACACTATCTTTGGGTGATAATCGATACGGTAACATCGCAGCTCAAGGTAACTTGACGGTCAATATTACGCCCCTGGATGCTGATATTTATTTTAAAAAAAATAATGCCTTCACCACCGAAGTTATAAAGGAGTCATCTGGTATCCAGGATGGTGGGTGGGCATATACTCAATACAACCAACCTGTCGTGGCCACCTCTATTGCTGGACCATATTACATTCTTCCCAAAGGTCAGACAGCAGTATTCAATCTCACCTCAATCGCGGGCTTCGACGAAATGGCCGAGGGTAGGTATTACATTAGAATCCCACGGATGTGGTTAGGACAAGAGTACGGCCCTATCGATCTACCCGCCAATAAAACAAACAGCATTGACATCAGGACCGCCTCATCAAGCCGACCTACACTTACCTTCAATGAAAATCCAACAATGATGTTGTCTTATAATGGCTCAGGCCAAGAAACATCTCTTGATTCAGAATTCAAATTCACCATTGCAACAGCTGCAGAGGACATACAGGTAAACAAATTCGGGGCCTCGATATTACTCAATAATGATGGAAACGCTGTCATCTATGGGACAGTGGTATCAACCACAACTGATATTCAGTCTATAGATGGTCCTTATGGGCAAACATTCTACGTACTACCAAAGGAAACTAGCGCGCCATTTACAGCCAAACTCAGTTTAAATCCAAAAGTTATTTTTGGGGGACTGTACAAAGCTTCTCTATCAAACGTTAAATACTCCGTTAATGGCAGAAACTACAACCTGCTCACTCCCGAGAACACAACAAACTCGAAGGTTGTGGTAGGTGAGACCTCTCCGTATATCACTTCAATCGCCTATTCCGCCACTACTGGCAAAATTCTTATTACTGGTAAGCGGCTGAAAAACTCACTGATCTACATAGATGGAATTCAACGAACTATTCCAGGCACGATCTTTAGTGTTGACGGGACAACGATTGAGCTCAAAATTTCCTCGTTTCCAGGAAAGCACAACCTACAACTGAACGATGTACTGACTGGCTGGAGCAATCAAGTCGGGTTTAGTAATGACACTGCAACACCCGTCATCAATCCGCCCCAAGTGAAACCTGTACCTTACCCTTCAGTGACCCCGACATACACACCGACACCGTATGTGACCGCAACACCTACTCCAACAAGTGCACCTTCAGCAACTCCGACAACATCTGCTACACCTTCCCCTTCAGCGACACCATCTAGTACTGTTGCCCCAAACAGTACAGTTACTCCAGCGTACACCACAGCTCCTACACCAACATATACTTCGACACCAGCTCCAACCATCATCCCAACTTCGACTGCTTCACCAACAGTTTCTCCGTACTACACATCTTCGCCGACATACTCGAGTTCACCAACCTATTCATCCACAGTATCTTCGAGTCCTACAGGGAAAAGTGGTAACAAGAGCTGGATAGCGGCAGTACTAGAGGCCTTTGGGGTCAAACTGGATAGTTGGTTCTAACATCTTATGAAAAAATATACTCACATCATGAAATCTTCTCT
>JBBQVG010000022.1:0-15362 GCA_038211765.1 Minisyncoccia bacterium
GGCACGGCTATTTTTACCAAAACCAAACCGATTTCGGTAGTAAACGGCCTTCCAGAGAAAATCTGCGAAAAATACGGTCTTGTTGCAGACTCATACGGCGATCCACGCACCGAAGGTAGGGTTATCGCTGCAGAATTCGAGAAATTCTATGTTGTTACGGTCTATACACCGAACGCAAAAGATGACCTCAGTCGCATTCCCCTTCGGCACAAACAATGGGATCCGGCCTTTCTCGCCTATTGCAAAGAATTGGAAAACGGATCGACAGGCTCGTCGCAGGGAAAGCCAGTTATTTTTTGCGGCGATCTTAACGTTGCTCATACTACCGACGACCTCGCTCGACCCAAAGAAAATGAGGGGATGAAAGGCTTTACTCTGGAAGAACGAGAAGGATTTCAAAAGTTTATCGACTCCGGCTTTATTGACAGTTTCCGCATGTTTACCAAAGGTAACGGTCACTATAGCTGGTGGTCCAACTGGTCCAACGCGCGTGCACGTAACGTTGGTTGGAGGATTGATTATGTCCTACTCTCAGATATTTTGAAGAAAAAAGTGAAGTCAGCAAGTATTTTGCCCGAAGTGATGGGCTCAGATCACTGCCCGGTAGAAGTTGAGGTGGATATCAAATAGATCACTTCGCATTTTTCATTGATCGTATACGAAAAAGCGCACAAGGAGCGAATCGAGAAATGATACGCGCATGTGCGCTTACGACATGAAGCCGTGCCTGAAGAACTGAAAGAACAATGGTTCCACAGAACCGGGGTTACAGATTCGAAAATGTCTCGAGTCTGTTTTTCGTCAGGATGATTCCTAAGTTCGCGTTGCGCACTTTCCTATAGTAATGACTCTCCCGTTGGGAGGTCTAAGTGACAATGAGAAAGGATGTAACGGAGGGTCTTAGCAACCAAGCGGCGAACTAACAAAAATTGTTCCTCAGAGATGACTTCAATAAAGTGAACGAGAAGCCTACCCTATGTGTGTGAAAGAACGAGTCTGTTTTTCTCACGACTACCCGTGAGTACCTCGGACAACAAACTGATCTGGAACAATTATAAATGTTCTAAAGGACAGTGTAAAGGACATAACTGTGGATAACTAGGTCTAATATGTGGATATAGGTCAGATGTTATAAAAGACACTCATAAAAAGCTAAGAAACGTGGTGCTTTGAGCGTATTTTCCCGATCTCTTCTTCCTGAGCCTCTTCTTTCCTCTTTCTACCCTCTTCTCCCAGTTGCGCCAATTCTTTCTCAGAGAGCTTTAACAGCTCCAATGTCTTGCTCTGTAGGTACTCTTCGGTATTAAGTTTGGGATCTTCCAGCACTTCTTCTAGTAGGGCATGCAAAATAGACCCGATCCTAGGACTTGGTCCTACCCCGCCAACCTCCATGATCTTCTGACCGTCGATTTTGAGCATCGCCACTGTGACAGGGTCCGCCATAGCCTCCTCTACCATAGATTTGTACTTTCTCAGTCTATAAGGGTTTTCCTTGGGCCTGCCGGTTCCTATACGGTCACAGATACGTACATTCATCAGATCCCAGATGTTTTCACGACCGACGTTTACGATCATACGGCGGACCGCAGAGAGTGAGATTTGTTCTGTATCACTAAAAAACATGTGCCAACGTACCAATTTGGCCACTTTTTCGATTGTTACACGTGAAAACTTCATTCTTTCGAGGATTTTACGTGTTTCACGTGAACCAACTACCTCGTGGCCATAAAAAGTGTAGGAATTTGCTTCACGTGAAAACTCTCTAGTCTTGGGCTTGGATATGTCATGAAATAGAGCCGCAAGTCTGATATCAAGAGGCCAATCCTTGTCTGCTGCACACTGAATGCTTCGAAGAAGGTGTTCCCAAACATCGTAAATGTGCACTCCCCTCTGTTCTATGCCAATTGCCGCTTCTAGTTCTGGTAAAAAGTGTTTCATGATCCCTGTTTGATGCAAAAGCTCCAAGCCTTTTTTGGGATTGCTCGAAAGAACAATCTTCACGAACTCGTCACGGATACGTTCGATGGATATATCCTTAATAAAGCCAGAATGGCTCTGTATAGCCTCAAAAGTGTCCTTTTCGATAGTGAACTCTAGTTCGATGGCAAGACGGATGGCACGCATAATACGCAACGCATCCTCGCCGAAACGATCGCCGGGCTTCCCTACTGTCCTTATAACTTTGTCCTTTAGATCGGTGAAGCCACCGAAAAGGTCAACGATGTCTTTTATAGCGCCAGCAGACAGATTTACGGCTATAGCGTTGACCGTAAAGTCTCGACGCTGTAGATCGTCTTCCAGTTTATCGCTAAATTTGATGGTATCCGGGTGGCGGCGGTCTGAATATTCGGATTCTAGTCTATACGGGGTGACCTCAATGTTTCTCAAGCTCATCTCCTCAGTGCCTTCATTGATGACCGCAACAGTGCCATAAACATTCTCGTAGACTGTTTTTGGAAAGAGAGACTGGATCTTTTCTGGGTTAGCGTTTGTGGTGACGTCCCAGTCTTTGGGTCTACGACCGAGCAAGAGGTCTCGCACGCAACCGCCGACGAGATATGCCTCAAAACCGGCCTTTTCCAAGGTTTCGACAATATCTACTACTTCCCTAGGAATAGGGCTGTTCTGGGCCATTTTCATCATTGTAGTCTACAATAACTTTGGCTTTTTTCCTATGTGCGCTACTATGATCGGACAGCTTCATGTTATTTTACATTGCGCCCGTGGTGAAATGGATATCACAACAGTCTTCGGAACTGTTGTTGCAGGTTCGAGTCCTGCCGGGCGCACAGAATTTTGAAATTGATGAGGTATAAGCTATACTTACCGAAATTGAAAATTTGAGATGACTCTGCGGGCATAGTTTAGTGGTAAAATGCGTCCTTGCCAAGGACGAGATGGGAGTTCGATTCTCCCTGCCCGCACCAACATAGGGTTACCGATAGCAAAGCGAAGCTTTGCGTTTGAGAATCGAACGCCGGAGCGATGCTGAGTCAGCAGACGAGGCCGCGAGGCGGTGGCTAGCCCGAGCCGAACTGGTGAGGTGAGAGGCGAAGCCGATTCTCCCTGCCCGCACCATAGGATAGTTGGGGATAACTCTGTGAATTGTGTTTATAAAAGACATGAATAAGGGCTAACAATCGTCATTTCTGTTGTCCGAGATGTCCTAAAGATATGTTTCACAAGAAACATTTCACGTGAAATAAGCCTGTTTTTCGATGTAAATTTGGCATATTATCTCTAATATTCGAGGTTTAACCTCGAAAATCAGTATGCATAATAGACAAAAAGGTAATAATGGGGAAGATCTTGCATGTACTTTCTTGTCCAAGAAGGGCTTTATTGTTATAGATCGTAATTACTTGAAGAAGTGGGGTGAGCTCGACATCGTGGCCCAGAAAGACGGAAAGTTACACTTCTTTGAGGTAAAGAGTGTTATGTTTGGGGAAACTGCAGAGGGAAGTCATCGACCTGAGGACAACGTCCACGGATTGAAGGTAAGAAGTATCCGGAGAATGATCGAAACCTATATTGACGAGAAGAAGATCGCTCCAGAGACAGAATTTTATTTTCATGTACTATGTGTCTTTATGGACGAGCAAAGACGTAGTGCTCGAGTAAAGTGGATAGAAAACATCATTTTGTGAAACTTTGTGCTAATATGGCACGACACGCTGTCACCTTTGCGACCACGGGACTTGCCGTAGTGAGTCGCCTAGGAGACCAAAGACGGGGCGTGGTGTAACGGCTAACATGCCTCTTTTGGGAAGAGGTGACTCCGGGTTCGAATCCCGGCGCCCCGACAGACATTAGGTAAGCAATAGCAGGTGCCTTGAGGCACGTGCGTCCTGGATTCGAACGCCGGAGCCGTATCGAGCCAGCAGGCGAGATGGCGAGGCGGTGGCTAGCCCGAGCCGAACTGGTGAGGCGAGAGGCGAAGCCGAATCCCGGCGCCCCGACAAATTTTAGATAAGCAATAGCAGGTGCCTTGAGGCACGTGCGTCATGGCAAAGCGATAGAGGCCGAATCATCGGCTGTGTGTTAAAATATTGAGATGAAACAAGTTCTTCATTTTTTCGACAAATTGGAAGACAAGATCAGGGTGAGTCTCAGTCACCACCCTATCGTCTATACATTTATCGGCGGCATCTCTATTGTGCTGTTCTGGCGCGGTGTATGGCATACGGCGGATATCCTTGCGGCTCAGGGAGGTTGGCTCGGTTTTTTGTTCTATGAGCCAGTCAATCTCATCATTGTGGTTGTGATACTGCTTGCAACCGGGTTGTTTGTTTCGTACTTTGTGGGGGATACCATCCTTATAACTGGCCTACGTGGTCAGAAAAAGATAACGGAAAGGACAGAAAAAGAAATAGAGGATGAGGAAAAAGAGTTAGTGTCCATTCGGTCGACTATCAAAGACATCAAACACGAAGTTGACGAGATCAGGGATGCAGTAACTCATAGGCAATCAACATCTCATTCAAGCGAGGGGGGACACACCAGTAAGGTATCAGGTTAATTTTCAAACAGGGGAGTATCTGCTAGTATGGAGCGCACGGCCCAGTGGGGCTATGAATGAGAAGGCGGGATTAGTTAAATGGTATAATAACAGTTTTCCAAACTGTGGTCGGGAGTTCGATTCTCCCATCCCGCACCGAAACACATTAATTATATGAAAAGACTTTTTGTAATACATGGGTGGGGTGGAAGCCCGAACGAACCAATGATCCATTGGTTGGGTGAAAAAGGGCGAGAGTTGGGTTATGAAGTGGCAGTACTAGAGATGCCCAACAGTGCTGTCCCTACTATAGGTGCGTGGACTGCTCACCTAGATGAGCACGTTATGTATGTTGACGAGAATACAGACTTTATCGGTCACAGCATCGGCTGTCAGGCCATCCTTCGCTATCTTGCAACTCAAAAAGGATCGAAGGTGGGCAAAGTTGTACTCATCGCTCCATGGATTGAGATTGCAGCACAGGAGACAGCAGAGGAAGAAGACATCGCTCGTCCTTGGAAAGAAAACCCTATCGATTTCGTCTCTATTAGGGGTATGGGAAAGGATTTTACTGCGATTTTTTCAGACAATGACGCGGATGTACCATTGGAAGCAAACAAAGCTTGGATTGAGAAAAATCTGAATGCCAATATTATTGTTGAGACAGGGAAGGGGCATTTTACCGAAGAGGACGGTGTAGTGGATTTACCATCGGTGTTTGTGTGAAGACTTGGCTAGCATAAACAAAAAACCGCCAAGTAAGTGATTTTGCTAAATCACACCACGGCGGTCTTTTGATTGAGATACAACGCGTTAGTTGCAGAGAAGTGGTCGATAGGGCACTTCTGTGCAGTAAAACGTTATTTTACGGCGTCCTTGAGGGCCTTTGCGGCGCGGAACTTCGGAACCTTCATGGCAGGGACCTTGATGGCCTCACCTGTACGAGGGTTGCGAGCTTCACGGGCTGCACGCTGTTTTACTGAGAAGATACCGAGACCTGCGATAGAAACCTCATCACCCTTCTTCAAGGAGTCGATGATGCTGTTAATCATAGTCTCGACCGCCTGCTCAGCCTGAACTTTCGTTCCGCCGAGAACTCCATGAACTGCGTCAACAATACTTGCTTTGTTCATTTGTGTGTAATTAGTACTAATAATCTAGGCTCTAATACTGGTCTCGGTCCCTCAACCTCGATTCCGAGGTCTCGGGATCAAGTTGCGAACCATGAGGATAATTATATAGTAAGCCATTTTAAGCACAATAGGGCTGTAAAGATTGACAACATTTCTTTTTTCATGGTATCTTTAGGCCATTCTATTAATTAATACAATTTTACGACCTATGGCAAAAGAAAATTCTGCGTTTATGAAACCTATGACTATAAGTTCGGATCTGGCCGCAGTTGTCGGCGCAGGCCCTATGCCTCGATCTGAGGTGGTCAAGGCTCTCTGGGTATATATCAAGAAGCACAATCTCCAGGATCCCAAGAACAAGCGCAATATCAACGCCGATGAAAATCTCAAGAAGGTTTTTGATGGCAAGGCAGTGGTCAATATGTTCGAAATGACCAAGCTGGTGTCAAAGCATCTGACGAATTAAGAAAGATTTAGTTCGCTTACAAAAATACCGAAGGAATTCGGTATTTTTTGTTGGGGCTCTATTTCCTTGTAAGTCTTGGTACCTTCAAGATCATTTCACCGATTGCGTCACGGTAATATTGACTGTAGCTACAGAGACACGGATAGTCCATTCCATACCATTATTCTTCCGATGATTGAGGATTTTAAGCCGCCTTTTGGCTTGGGCGGTTTTTTGTTTTCGCCTCTTTGTGATAATCTGTACTCATGTTAGAAAAATATCTCCAAGACATCGGCCTGAGTGAAAAAGAATCCGTCATCTACATTTCCCTCCTGGCCGTAGACAATAGTTCTGTACTCGATCTGTCCAAGAAAACCAAGCTCAATCGTTCTACCACCTACGTTATTCTCGAATCTCTGGCTAAAAAAGGCTTGGTGACAGAGACGACGGTTGGTAAAAAGACTCATTACCAAGCAGAACCCCCAGAAAGACTCGAGACTTATGTTGAACAACGCAAAATCTTGCTTGAGGAACAATCAAAAAAACTCAAAGACATTATCCCTCAGATAAAAAGTGTACAGAGGGAGGGTGGTGAGAAGCCGATTGTGAAGTATTTTGAGGGAAAAGATGGTTTGATAAGCCTACATGAAGAATTTTTTCTTGGTCAAAATGAAGATGCGATAAGCTATCTAATATATTCAAAGGATTTAGTTGATGAAATATTTTCTGCGACTGAAAGGGAGAAATACAGAAACATGCGATTGGGTAAAAATATTAAGTCAAAAGTTCTTTACACCTACCTAAATGGAACAATTCCTACAAGTATTGACGGAGAGAGAGTAAAAATTGATGGTACCAAATATCCTATACTTTGTGATATCTCAGTCTGTGAGGATAGAGTCAAAATTGCAATTCTAGGTAAAAAGCTTTCGGGTATTTTCATTAAAAGTAAAGAATTTGCTGAAACATTCAGGAGTATCTTTAATATTGGGTTTGACCAAATGCAGAAGGGGGCCCAGTCGTAATACGACCAGGCCCCGAACTAACCGAATCGGAACTTCAGATCGTTGTAGCCTCTTGGCTTTTTTTGCTTATCAACAATGAATGAACTTTGATCTAGACGATCTCCGAAGTCCGACGTGCATCGCATTTGCGACCCGTACGATCCAAGCAATTAGGATCGATTATTTGCTTGATAGAGACCCATATCCTGAGTCAACATCTTAGCTTTCTTTTGACTTAATCACACATACTAGCTTTCCTTTCCTTACTTCTCCCAACTTTGAAGGGCACAACCGAATGGTTTCAATACCGTCTTCTAGTGCCTTATGAGGTCCACCAGAAGACGGTACTTACTTGCATCTAGTCGCTCATAAGTCCCTCCTTATTTCTGGTTGAGAGCCATGAATGGCACATTTTAAGGCCAATATCTGCCACCACCCACTTCTGAAACAAGTTTAGCAGACCAAAATCAAAATGTCAAGTTTTTATACCATTTTAGGCAAATAAGTAAGGTTTCAGGCCATAAAACCATGAATATAGGCATATTTAGTTATTTTATCTGTTTTTTATTGTTTACAGAAAATTTTAATTAGAAATTATATATTTATATTGTCATAATATTTTATTAAATGTTATTATTTAATACCTTATTTATGATGAGAATAACCATATTTATAGGCATTATTTTGATACTAAAGGTTATATAATGTTATTTATACTTGACAGATTTATGGAATGTGCTAGACTCTGCAACAGAACAAAAGATGTGTCCAGGGAAGGCACTGCTATCCCGCTTCGATCGGAGCGCCATGTCTCAATAAAAATGACGGGCGCTCGGAAAGGAGCGGGATGAGGAACCTTAAAAATGCACATCATGAGTGATGGCACGACCATGACCCACGCCGAGTGGCTGGCATGGTTGCGCGGGGAGTAGTAGTACTCCCTATGCTGTGACTGCAGTAATGTAGCGCACGGAGTATGGGTATCAGCTTGGCAAAAGAAATGATACAGCAGACCCACTGCGACAAGGGAAAGGTATCCATACCTACACAAATGGAGATGCACGCAGAGTTAACAACGCAAATAATTCTGCGTGCATATAGGGGGGAACTCATGTTCCCCACTTTATCAGGTTCGTTTTGGAAATGAGCCTGCAAAGTGTCCGTCAGTTAGAAAAAGTAGTTCTTTACAATAGTGTCTGCACTATCTTGCATCTAAAGTGATGCGTAGATGCGAGATAGTGCAGATACTTCGCAGGTATCCGAGCACGCTGTGTGACCCGGTACAACCCGGCGTATAGTAACCTCTTTTTCACATGGATGAGAGGTAAGGGCGCACGGAGTTCCCGTGACCACCCGAAAAGTAGTGAGTGCGAATGAAAGCTTCAGCTTTCATTGGCCCGGAAAGCTCAGCATTGGTGCTGAGTAACCGTTTGTTTCGCCACATCGCGCTTCTACCAGGAAGCGGAGGTTGTGGGAAACATCTCATTGCATGGGTGCTGTGTACACCCGAGACATGCTGGAGCATGTTCTCACTGCGAGTTTTTCGGTTCGCTCATTCAACCCAAATGAGCATCTTATTGAATCAATGACATGAAGTCGTTGATTCAAAGGAATTTGGTTCTTTACATATGAAAACTTTACTATTGTTCGTCTTCGCGGCATTTGTGCTCGTCGGATGTGTTCCGGAGCAAAGCGCACCCCGATCGCTTACCTATTTTCCAACTAATAATTGGCAGGTAGTGAGTGTGACGGAAGGTGAGGTGGTGGTCGAAACAAAATCGACCAACTTGCCCCTGCGATACAGGGTAGTCCGAGCTACTCCTGTTACGCCACTGACCAACGGTCAGTTTGCGAGGGTTGAGCTCACTTTGAAACGCCATCTGTACAACCCTGACGAGGTTGCCACAGCTCGAGCGTTTCCGGCGGACCACTGAGGCGAGACCATGGATGTCTATAAACTCCCGTAATACTCTGGGGAAGCTCCAGGGCGCCTAACAAGCGGAAACTGTTGGGATGATGCAAATCGTCTCTCTGTTCTCGAGATGAGTATCTCGACTGACGAGTCTGAAAAGACGAAAACAGAAACGTTCTTTGAGTTAATAAAGCATTTCACCTCCGCTTTTTCTATTTCATTATTTTTGGAATAAAGAAAGCGGAGGTGTAAAAATGCCATTCTGCCGTCCCAAAGGGTCGGAGCTGGTTGCGATCATTGGTCGTAGCCTTCTCAGTAGTTGGGTGCACTCAAGCGTTGGCAGGCTGAAATCTGTCTTGGTAACCCCAGTAAAGAAGAAATTCTTTACACTTGAGAGTCGCAACTGCAAGCCGTATGAAGAGTACCTCTTCATTTGAATCATTAGCAAATATCGATGGTAGTCCATCGGAGATGATTCACGGAAGGGAGGTGTTGGGGTAATTCAAAACCCTGACACCTCCTATCATCCTTATTTAGGAAAATTTATGGGGATGGGAGCAAAGTCTTTCAAAACCACTGGAGGGTCAGGGGGCAAGAAAGGTCACTCCAACATGGTTCATTGGACGTTCACTGAGGAAATCAAAGTGATCGCCAAGAAGGCACGCAGGATGGCCGATCGAGCTCTCTCCCGTCCGCGGGAGTAGGAAGCAATAACACCTGTAAAATGGTTGCCACAAAATCCGGTGGTGTAAATCAAGGTAAAAAGTTTTGTCCCCATTTCGTAAAATGGAGAGCCTAGAGGAAGCAGAGCCTCACGCAGTCGGAGCCGTATGGCTAGTATAGAGGTAACAGAGATCGACACTCTATTGCGTCCGAAGACTTGGTTGGCTAGTCTCCAACCCTAAGATCGAGCACGGCCCAGTCGTGGGATACTCTAGTGGAAGTAACTAAAATCCACTCTTGATGACATTGTCATCAAGTTCTGTCTCAGAATGTAATTCTGACTGATGAGCTCAAAAGAGCGAAACAGAAGTTCTTTACAATCATGTTCATAGTATTCTGAATATTTATATAGGTACTTAGAATACTATGAATATGAAAATGAAAGTACTGTTTATCAGTATCGCCGGGCTCTGGGCAGTTGCTGCTTGGGCGAGTTACGAGCCCCACGTTCTTTTGATGAACGTGGCGAGTGTGTTGGGATTGCAGCTAGGTATCATTTATTTGGTACTTGAGCGGCGGCACACGAGGCGCGTGACCAAGTGAGGGACTTGAATACCCCTTCTCCATCCAGTGAGAAACTGGATTGCTCTCGAGATGTGTGTCTCGACTGATGAGTCCGAAAGGACGAAAGCAGAGTGTTCTTCGTAAATTGATGTTCATAATAATCTTATTTTTGAATATCATCAGAAATTAGATTATTATGAACATCAAAATCATCTCTGCATCTGTAGCTACTCACCAGCTATTCAGTCAACACGCATACATCAAAGCTGATCTCTGGTTCCCAACTCTGTTTGGAGGGGATCGTATCTCATGTTGTGATGAGGCTGTGGTCGTTGAAGTCAGTGGTACAATCGTCGCTTTGGCGACTATCGCTCCAGAAGGAGAAATGACCTCAGGTGTTCCCACTATTGTTGGTCTATATACAGTACGTGGTCACCGGAAGTCCGGATACGCACGCCTGGCTTTCGAAGCGGCGGTTAAGAGGGGAATCGAACGTGGGTTTACCAAGATCCGCGTTGACACGCTCTCTAAGGGAGCTTTGAGAATCACGAAAACGATGCCAATGGAACTGTCACAAGTTCTAGAGGTTGGCCTCCAGATCCTTCTTTGTGGATTCCTGGAATAATTTTGCGAAAGCAAGAGGTGCTCACTACCTATAACAAAGTGTGAGCTGTTCGGCGAAACTGGTTGGTCACCAGTGTGCCGCTTCAGTGAAAAAAGCGGGAGGAGGATGTGCATGAAAAAGCACTCTACTTCTCGGAAGAATGTTGAGCCCGTTACCGACGCCATCGTGGATAAGGGAATGAAGCTTCTCAAAAATCCGAGAGTGCCTAAAAAGATCAAGCGGCAATTGGTTGAAGCTGCATTTCACGGAGTTCAAACCGGTGAAGTCAGTTTCTCCCAGCTCTGCAAGATCTCGAGGGCATGACTGATGGACAGACATCCGAAGGATGCGCAGGGCTCGGCAGATAAGAGTCCTAACCTTCGATTCAGAAGCGCAATTGTTGTCACCTTTGTAAAGCGTGAGCCTCGTATGCAGTACGTTGGGAAGAGTGACTTCCTGAGAACAAATAGTCACGAAAAAACCGCACTCCATTATTGACGTGCGGTTTCATCATTTTTATACTTATGTTTACCTCGCAAACTCCAACGCTCTTGTCTCTCGTATGACCATAACTTTGATCTCGCCGGGATATTTGAGGTCTTTCTCGATCTTGGTGGCGATGTCGCGGGCTAGGTTCTTGGCTTCGAGGTCGCCGAGCTCCTCTGGCTTCACGAAGATGCGGATCTCACGGCCTGCTTGGAGGGCGTATGACTTTTCTATACCAGGGAATGAGTTGGCCAGAGCCTCGAGATCACCTAGACGTTTGAGGTAGTTTTCGATATTGTCACGACGAGCACCAGGACGGGCACCAGAGATGGCGTCTGCTGTCTGGACGATGCGGGACTCGATGGTTTCGTACGGATATTCTTCATGGTGAGCTTGCATGGCCTTGATGATATCTTCAGGGGCACCGAACTTTTGGAGGATGCGGCGACCGATCTCTACGTGAGTGCCGCCGACTTCGTGGTCGAGGGCCTTGCCGAGGTCGTGGAGGAGGGCACCGGCCTTGGCGACCTGAACGTTGGCACCGAGCTCCTCGGCGATCATACCGGCGATGTGTGACATCTCAATAGAGTGTTGGAGAACGTTTTGTCCATAACTTGTGCGGAAGTGGAGGCGCCCCAAGATGAGGAGAATACGTGGATCAAGACCGATGACTCCGCACTCGAAGGCAGCAGCCTCACCCTTTTCTTTGATGGTTTTATTTATATCCTGCTTGGCTTTTTCCACAGTAGACTCGATCTTGGCAGGTTGGATGCGACCATCCTTGATGAGTTCACGAAGTGCAGTGGCAGCGGTATGGCGACGTACTGGGTCAAATGAAGAAATAGTGATGGCACCAGGTGTGTCGTCGATCATTACCTCCACACCGGTCATACGTTCGAAGGCCTTGATGTTGCGACCTTCCTTGCCGATGACCTTGCCTTTGACATCGTCCGATGGGATCTCGACTATAGTTGACATCACATCGGAATTCACTGCCGTGGCTAGGCGCTGTATGGATATAGCTAGGATGTCTTTGGCTCTCTTCTCCAACATATCTTCCCCCTGAGTTTCGAGCTTGTTCATGCGTACAAGGAAATCCTGTTCGGATTGCTTCTCGATGAGTTTCATAAGCTCGCCCTTGGCTTCGTCTGCGGACATATGAGAAATCTTCTCGAGAGCCTTTGCGCGATCTCCTTCGAGCTTGTCAGCTTGTTCGCGGATGGCCTTGATCTCAGCCACGCGCTGTTTGATCATTTCTACTTCTCTATCTATGTCTGACTGTCGCTTATCCAAAAGGTCCTCCTTCTTTATCAGGCGGTCCTCAGCATGTTTGTGCTTTTCTTCTTTCTCCTTCAATTCTCTCTTTACTTCTTCCAATCTTTCCTTGGCGTTTTGTTCGGCTTCGGTGGTGATCTTCTTGGCTTCTTCTTTTGCGGCAAGAAGCATGGCCTTGATCTCGAGCTCCATGGAACCTTTCTTTCCCAAGGAGATGATCAGGCGCAAGTAGTACCCGATGGCTATGCCAACTAGGCCAGCGATGGCCAGGAAGACGGCTATTAATTTTAATGAATACATATGCGGAATGATCCGCCTCTAGGGACTAGGGTGATAGTAACGTATGAGATGTTGCGAGCTTCAGAGTCGAGAAATCGGAGAAAACAGCCAAGGATGGTAGGGTAAATCGGAAGTGCTGAAGAAGTAAGGTAATCATAAGTTGGTGTCACGCAGGTCTGCAAGGCGAAATCAATAATTTAAATTTGGTAACACTTGTAATATACAATAAATGAGGGTTATTTGTCTACTTACCAAATAATTGATGATGAGTGCCGACGCGGTGTAACAAGAAATCCTTCGTATTCATGTTTGAGCTTATGGTTGTTGAGAAGTGGATCAAATTCATTAAGTGTAAAAATCCTTATACGTTCATTAACTTTTTCACAGATCTCCTTTTGGAGCCTCTTCCAATCTTTTGTGAATAGTGATGACCAATGAATTATCATAAAGTAGGTAGGACATATTAAGAGTTTAGGGCAGCAATAAGTTCGTCCACCGAATGAGCCACTGGTAATTTTCCCTCCCTGTATTCTTTTTCTCCTTTTAATAAGGACGCAATTGTTTTCTTGTTTAGTACGTATTCTTCTTCTGTAGTCAGGCTCACCCCTTTATTACGCACAAACTGGCGAAGAAGGGCATTGACGAGCGTGCCGAGAGGCAACCCGATCTGTTCGGCGGTTTTCTGGGCGGCCTGCTTGAGATTCTTGTCGATTTTGACTGTGAGTAAGGTTTTAGTATTTGTAGTCATATACCCAAGTATATACTTCGGTATGATGGTGTCAATAAAAATCAACATACGTCAGGATCAATGTCTACTGGTAGGTTTCGTAATGAAGCATACAATTGTGGCATGGATGAAAAGGGTAAAAATATATTATTGTACGCATCACCTGATGGGGCACTCAAGTTGGAGGTGTCGATTGATGGCGAGACGGTTTGGCTGTCACAAAAGCAGATGGCGGAGCTTTTTGATTGCAGTGTCTTTAATATCAATGTGCATTTAAAGAATGTGTATAAAGAGGGCGAATTAGTGGAAAGTCGAACTATTGAGGAATCCTCAATAGTTCAAAAAGAAGGAGGGCGGACTGTTTCTCGAAGTACTATGTTTTATAACTTAGACGCCATTATTTCCGTCGGATACCGTATCAATTCCATAAGAGGCACACAATTTCGCATCTGGGCCACAAAAAAGCTGAAAGAGTACATAGTCAAAGGCTTTGTCCTCGATGACGAACGGCTGGCTCAGGGCAAGAAATCAGATTACTTTGATGAGCTTCTCGAGCGAATCCGTGGTATCCGCGCCAGCGAACGCAATTTTTATCAGAAGATTACTGATATCTATGCCACAAGTGTGGATTACAACAAGAATATAGAGGACACCCGGAAATTCTTTGCAGGAGTGCAGAACAAGATTCACTATGCAGTTCATGGCAAGACTGCAGCAGAAATAATTGATTCTCGAGCTGATGCAAAGAAAAAGTATATGGGACTGACCAATTTCAAAGGGAAACTCATTAAACAATCCGATATTTCCATCGCCAAGAATTATTTGAATGAAAAGGAATTGAAACAACTTAACCTGATAACCACGCTCTATCTCGACTTTGCAGAATTGCAGGCAAGCAACGAACGTCCGATGACTATGAAGGAGTGGGTCAGTAAACTGGATGATTTCCTAAAGTTGAGTGAAAAGAAGGTCTTGAAAGGTGTTGGTACGATGAGTAAAAGCGTTGCGGACAAGAAAGCGCACGCAGAATTTGAGAAGTACCGCAAAGAGAAGGATAAAAAATATGCTTCAGATTTTGACAGGCAGATGAGGAAGTATGTGAAGAAGTAACTAGTAATCGGGCAAATAAAAAAGGCAACCGTTGGATGTGGTCACCATTTAATTGCGAACTAGAACTTTCTTCTGACGAGACAAAGAAGGGCTTCTTCTTGAGGGGGAATATCATCGGCCCTTCCTTTGGGATGAGTCCAGTAGTGCCCTGGTGTGAAATTTAGTGACCCTTCCCCGACTATCTGCTCGAGCTCCGTGAATGTTGGAAGCCGTCCTCCGTCATGGTTTAAAACAACCTCAAACAAGTGTTCACTTTTGACGACTCCCATGTGAAATGTTTCCAATGGCAATGGTCCAATTTTATTCATACTGTTCCTTTCTACATCAACAAGGGTTCCTTTCGTTTGCCAAAAATTACCATTTAGGGTAGATTGTGTCAATCAAACCAAACCACCATGCTTATACCAACAGTCATCGAAAAGTCATCATTCGGCGAGCGCGCGTACGACATCTATTCACGCCTTCTTCGCGACAACATTGTTTTTCTCGGCGGGCCTATAGATGACCACACGGCCAACCTTATCATTGCTCAACTCCTTTTCTTGCAATCAGAAGACTCGAAGAAAGATATTTCACTCTACGTCAACTCTCCTGGCGGTTCGGTTTCTTCTACTTTGGCCATCATCGATACCATGCAACACATCAAGAACGATGTTTCGACA
>JBBQVG010000023.1:0-13759 GCA_038211765.1 Minisyncoccia bacterium
TCAGTTGCTACAATTATCTTTATTAGGGCACTCACCCCTCAGCTCAAATTGGATCGCTGTGTGAGATCAACAAATACTTCGGTATTGGATACGGGTAAGAAGAAGTGATTATTACCTAACTCAATTTATTATGTCTACAAAAACAAATCTAATGAGAGAGACAGATTACGTTACTCGCGGGGAATTTAGGGTCTTCAAAGGCGAAATGTACGAATTCAAGGATGAAATGAATGAATTTAGAGAGGAAGTTAAAAGTATTGTCCCAGAAATATCTAAAGAGTTCCAGCGACACAGTGATTCTATGAATAAGACATATAGGGAGGACCTTCGGGCAGCTCTGGAATTGGTTCCGGGCATAGATCTGAAGGATGTCCGTAATCTCTTCAAGAAGAAATAAGAGAGGTTGTCCACACCCCCTTGACATTGAATTTCTATATGCTAGGCTCTTCCTAACTTCGCAGATTGTGTTCTGCTTATAGCGGAGGATTAAAAGGTTCAAAATTAGTCCTACCTGTGAATATCTACCTCAAGTAATGTCGAGTTAACCCGTTTGTGTCGAAAGACAGAGCGGTTTTTGTGTTATTTGTCGTCTACTAGGCTTGTTTTATAAAATGTCCAGTCCGTTTTAATAAACCTACTCTCATGCCAATCTCAACCACGTCCCGACCGAAAAAGTACTTTTCGAGATACCAGCCACCCCTGACGGAGATGCCGCATTTGGTCGAATCCCAACTGGTTTCTTTTGCGTCACTTCTTGACCATGGTTTTTCGAACCTTCTCAAGGAGTTTTCGCCAATCAAGGACTACGCAGAAAAAAAGTTTGAACTTTCGATCAGTGACCCAGAGCTCGTCCGTCCCAAGTTTGACGAACACTACGCAAAGAACAATAAGCTCAACTTCGAGGGCCAAGTCAAAGTCAAGGTCACTCTAAAAAACAAGTCTCTCAATGTGGTCAAGGAACAGGAGATGTTTTTGGCTGATTTCCCACTGATGACCGATCACGGCTCCTTTATCATCAACGGTGTTGAGCGTGTTATCGTCCCTCAGCTCGCACGCTCGTTCGGTATTTTCTTTACATCGACCGAAGTCAAAGGCAAAAATTACTTTGGCGCCAAAGTTATTCCTGCTCGAGGAGTGTGGATGGAGATAGAAGCCGATGCAGACAGTACTATATATTGCCGTATCGACCGCAAGAGAAAGTTCCCAGTAACTTCACTTTTGCGCATTCTGGGTGCAGATACTAATGAAAAGATTAAAGAGGCTTTTGCTGGCAACGAAGATGCCCTCAAGGTTATCGAGACCACCCTGGCCAAAGATCACGCAAAGACAGTAGATGAAGCTTACATAGAAATACACAAGCGTCTACGTGATGGTGATCTAGCTACGGCCGATAATGCACGTAACTTTATCCAGGGACTCTTTAGTCCAGAACGTTACGATATCTCACGTGTTGGTCGTTTCAGATTTAACAAGCGTTTCAAGAAGCCTATGGATGAAAAGGCACTTGAGCGTCGCACCCTTTCTCTCGACGATATGTCCACAACTATCGCAAACGTTGTGATGCTTTCTATCACTCCTGACATGCAGGCCGACGACATCGACCACCTTGGTTCTCGCCGAGTACGTTATGTTGGTGAACTCCTTGAACAGCGTATCCGTCTAGGACTTACGCAGATGAAGAGAAATATCCAGGACAAGATGTCTACGGTTGAGCCTGATGTTACTTTGCCTGTCTCCTTTATATACCCACGTCCGCTCCAGGCACGTATCAAGGAATTCTTCACTACAAACCAACTTTCTCAGTTCATGGGCCAGGAAAATGTCCTTGCCGAGATAGAGAACTTGAGACAGCTCACTGCCCTTGGACCCGGCGGTCTCTCACGCGAGCGTGCAGGTTTCGAAGTTCGCGACGTTCACCCTTCTCACTATGGTCGCCTTTGTCCTATCCACACTCCAGAAGGTCCGAATATCGGATTGGTGCTTCGTTTGGCTATGTATGCACGTATCAACGACTTTGGCATGATCGAAACTCCATACGCCAAGGTCAAGAACGGCAAGGTTACAAAAGAGATATTGTATTTGAACGCACTTGAAGAAGAGAACTTCCGTATCGCGCACGCCGCTACAGTTTGTGACAAGGATGGGAATATTATGGAGGATGAGGTTGAGGTTCGCATCACAGGCAAGCCTGCAATGGCCAAGAAAGAGGAAGTTGACTATATCGACGTCGATACCAACCAAGCTTTCTCTGTAGCAACATCACTAATTCCGTTTTTGAACCACGATGATGCCAACCGCGCACTTATGGGATCGAACATGCAAAAGCAGGCAACCCCATGTCTGGTTCCTGAAGCCCCTTTTGTGGCAACGGGTATCGAAAAGAAGGCTGTTATTGATACAGGCCGCGTAATAGTTGCTCCAGAAGATGGCGAGATCACTCATGTAGATGCCAAGCACATCACCTTCGAGTCAAAGAAGGGTGGATCATCAAAGGACAAGGTACATGAATACAAGCTTGTGCTCTTTTCACGTACCAACGGCTTTACTTCATTCCATCAGCGTCCGATCGTCAACGTAGGTGACAAAGTAAAGAAGGGAGATATTCTCGCTGACACATCTACTTCAGATCATGGTGAGATTGCTCTTGGTCACAATGCACTCGTCGCCTTCATGTCATGGTCTGGTTCCAACTATGAAGACGCTATCATCCTATCTGAACGTGTAGTAAAAAATAGTAAGTGGAGTTCAGTCCATATCGAGGAGTTCGTAGTGAATGTTCGCGACACAAAACTTGGGCCCGAGGTTACTACCTGTGACATTCCCAACGTCGGTGAAGCCAAGCTCAAGAACCTTACCGAAGAAGGTATCATCCGCATCGGTGCAGAAGTTCGTCCAGGTGACATTCTCGTCGGTAAGATCTCACCAAAAGGTGAGACCCAACTTACTCCAGAAGAACGCTTGCTCCGTTCTATTTTCGGTGAAAAAGCTCGTGATGTGAAAGATACTTCAAAGAGAATGGAAAATGGAAAACGCGGTCGTGTCATCTCCGTCAAAATCTTTTCTCGTGAAAAAGGCGACAAACTCGAGTCAGGAATCATTAAGAAAATTTACGTTGAAATTGCCCAGGTCAGAAATATTTCTGTTGGTGACAAGATGGCTGGACGTCACGGTAACAAAGGTGTTATCTCACGCATTCTTCCAGAAGAAGATATGCCATATATGGAAGATGGAACTCCTATCGACGTTATCCTCACCCCACTTGGAGTGCCATCGCGTATGAACCTCGGTCAGATCCTAGAGCTTCACCTTGGTCTTGCAGCCAATACTTTGGGCTACCAGGCCATAGTTCCTCCGTTCGTAGGTGCAACCGATGCCGAGATCAAAGAAGAATTGGTAAAGGCAGGCTTCGACAAGTCAGGCAAGATGCCACTTCGTGACGGCCGCACCGGTGAACATTTCGACCAGCCTATTGCAGTCGGCTATATGTATATCCTCAAGCTTCACCACATGGTGGAAGACAAGATCCATATGCGTTCTATCGGACCTTACTCTCTCATTACCCAGCAACCTCTCGGAGGTAAGGCTCAAGGTGGAGGTCAGCGTTTTGGAGAAATGGAAGTCTGGGCCTTGCTCGGTCACGGTGCCGCCTATACCCTACGTGAAATACTCACAGTCAAATCTGACGATATCGTCGGCCGCTCACAGACATTTGACGCCATTGTGAAGGGTGAACGCATGAGACTGCCAAACCTGCCCGCATCGTTCAATGTGCTTCTGAAGACACTTCGCGGTCTTGCACTCAACGTCGAACTGGTCACTCGCACGCCAGAAAGTGATGAAGAGTAGGAACACGAATCCATGAATGGCATACGAATGCCACGAATGGGTACCACATCTATGAAAACTAAAATTAATTCACAAAAAGGGGCAGGAGCATCGGTTGCAATCGGAGTGATTGCGGTTGTGATCGTTGTTGCCTTGATCTACTTCGGTCTAAGCGTCAAGGGAAAGTCTGCAACTCCTCCGTCTACTTCTTCAGGTGGTGAAGTAACTAACCTCGCCGGAGTGACTTATGGCGTTACTACTGACAAGAATGCCTATACAGCAAATGAGCCTATCAACATCACTGTTTCTATCTACAACAACTCAGACAATCCGCAAATATTTAGCTTCAAAAATGGCTGTCAGGCTTCATATGAAGTTGCGGGATTCGATCTCTCGAAACATGTGGAATGTCTCCAAGCTCAGACATCATTCGCTCTTGCCCCAAAAACTTCACAGAATGTTAAAGTTGTTCATTATCCCGCACTTGAGAAATTACTGGTGGGCACTCACGTTCTGACAGGTTCGATTATTGGATACGGGATGGCTACTACTTCGATTATTATCAAATAATTAAATATTATGAATAAAAAAATTATTTGGATAATTACGATAATCGCGCTCCTCGTTGTGGGAGGGTTAGTTTATAATTTTTCGACTTCGAGATCTTCAGTTTCTGTCACTAATTGGAAAACATACTCAAGCAGTCAATTTGGATTTTCATTCCAATACCCCACTGATGCATCTCTGGAATCAGGTTCCCTTGATCAAAAAAATCCGAGTATTCAACTTAATATAGATTTTGGGAATCCAGTAACTCAAGGATTCACATCCAAAAGTATAATTAGAGCAAATTATGTTTCAGTTTCTGAGTGTTATAAATATAAGTCATCGGAAACCGCTAATTTTAACGGAGTAACGTTCAGGGTTGGACCTGGTGGAGATCAAGGTTTGGGGAATAATTTAGGCACGCGCGTCTATTCAACCATCCATAACGAAGTTTGTTATGAGGCCGCTCTTTTAATCACCGATGGCACGAAAGCAGTTTCTAGCCTAGATGTAGAAAAAGCAGACAAATACTTATTAGAGCTTTTGTCCACTTTCAAATTTACAAATTAATTATTAACTTACTAACTAACACTATCACCATGACCACACAAATCATAAACACAAAAAAGACACTCGATCCAGTAGCATTTGACCTCGTCCGTTTGTCACTTGCGTCTCCGGACAAGATCGTTGAATGGTCGTATGGTGAAGTCACCAAGCCTGAGACCATCAACTACCGCACACAACGTTCCGAAAAGAGCGGTCTTTTCGATGAACGCATCTTTGGTCCAGATCGTGACTACGAATGTTACTGTGGCAAATATCGTGGCATACGCTACAAGGGTATTGTTTGTGAAAAATGCGGAGTGGAGATCACTCGCTCTATAGTTCGCCGCGAGCGCATGGGTCACATCGAGCTTGCCACACCGGTTTCTCATATCTGGTTCCTACGCTCGGTTCCTTCACGTATCGGTCTTATCCTTGGCATGACTACATCCGATCTCGAAAAGGTTGTCTATTTCGCCGGATATATCGTCACCAAGATTCACGATAGTGAAAAGGACAAGTTTCAAAAAGAGCTTGATGCCGAATACAAAACAAAGGTCAAAACAGCAAACGATGACAAGACCAAGGAAGCTTTGAAAGAACTCTTTACTACAGCTCGTAGTGAAATCCAAAGTATTGTACCTGGCATGGTTATGGATGAAGCAACATATCACAAGTTTGCCATGAAGTACGGTGGTATCTTCGAGGCCTCTATAGGCGCCGAAGCCATCTTTGATATTTTGAAGAAGATCGACCTTGCTAAACTCCAGGTAGAGCTCGAAAAAGATCTTGAGACAGCCGGGGCCGCAGATCGTGAAAAACTCCAGAAAAGGATTTCCCTTACCAAGCAGATGATCAAGGCCAAGCTCCGTCCTGAATGGATGTTCTTGGTACGCATCCCAGTTATTCCACCAGGACTCCGTCCTATGGTTGCCCTCGACGGTGGACGTTACGCCACGTCAGACGTGAACGATCTCTATCGCCGTGTCATCAACCGTAACAATCGTCTTTTGAAACTCAAGGAGATCAATGCGCCTGAGGTTATCTTGCGCAATGAAAAGCGTATTCTCCAGGAGGCGGTAGATGCCCTCATAGATAACTCTATTCGTCACAGTTCGTCTGCCGGCGCTGCAGCGGCTATGGCACAAAAGCGCGCTCTCAAGTCCCTCTCGGATGGTCTCAAGTCAAAGAGAGGTCTTTTCCGTCAGAACTTGCTCGGTAAGCGCGTAGACTACTCGGGTCGTTCAGTGATCGTCGTTGGTCCGGAACTTCACCTCGACCAGTGCGGGCTTCCCAAGCATATGGCCTTGGAACTTTTCCGTCCATTTGTTATTTCCGGATTGCTCAAGAGAGAGCTTGCCTACAACATTCGCGGAGCTAACCGTCTCATCGACGATGGCTCGAAAGAAGTCTGGGAGATCCTCGAAGAAGTGATCATGGGCAAATACGTGCTCTTGAACCGCGCACCAACTCTGCACCGCCTCGGTATCCAGGCCTTCCGCCCAATATTGATCGAAGGTAACGCTATTCAGGTTCACCCACTTGTTTGTACGGCATTTAACGCTGACTTCGATGGTGACCAGATGGCTGTTCACGTACCGCTTTCAGAGGAAGCTCAGATGGAGGCTCGTGAGATCATGGCATCCAACAAAAATATTTTAAAGCCAGGTAACAATGATCCGACAGTGGTGGCAAAGATGCTCGATATTGTTCTCGGATGTTTCTGGGTGACCAAGATGGTTGATGGAGTAAAGGGAGAAGGGAAGATTTTTGAATCACCAGACGCCGTTCTCCTTGCTCGAAACTTCCGTGATATCGACCTTCGTGCCAAGATCAAGCTCCTTGCTCCAGAAACTCCAAAGTTTGCTGTATACAAAGGTAGCATCTTCGAAACTACCGCTGGCCGTATCATCCTCAACAATATTCTTCCCGATGATTATCCATTCGTAAATGAAGAAGTTGGTCGCAAGCGTATCGGTCAGATCATAGACGACATGATCACGCTCAATGGTGCAGAAAATGTTGCTCCTATGCTCGACAAGATCAAGACATTCGGATTCTCATATGCCACATATTCGGGTACTACCTGGGGTATCGATGACATTGTGATTCCTCCAGAGAAAACAGAGATTATCAAGAGAGCCAAAGCAAAGGCCGACACCATCACCGCCCAGTTCGGAGAAGGACTTTTGACCGAGGAAGAGCGTGTCCGCAAACATATAGAAGTATGGCAGGGAGCGAAGGGCGAAGTGGAAAAAGCTATCCCAGCATCGCTCGACAAGAAAGGTTCTGTCTACGATATGGTTACTTCCGGTGCTCGCGGATCCCTTTCTCAGATCACTATCATGGCAGGTATGAAGGGTCTTATCGCTTCGGTCTCAGGAGAAACTATTGAATTTCCCATCCTCTCATGTGCCAAGGAAGGTTTGACTCCGATCGAATACTTCATCACGACTCACGGTTCACGTAAGGGTCTTACAGACACAGCGCTCAACACCGCCAAAGCTGGATATCTCACTCGCAAACTCTTCGTGGTTGCTCAGGACGTTGTAGTTTCGGAAGAGGACTGTGGAACAAAGGACTTCATCATCATCCACAAGCAGACAGCCTCAGGTATCAGTATTCCTCTTTCCAAGAACATTCGCGGTCGTGTGCTCGCTGAGGATATCAAAGTTGGTGATGTTGTCTTCAAGAAAGATCACCTTATCAACAAGGCTGACGCACAAGCTATCGAAGAGACTGGTATTGATGCCGTGAAGGTTCGCTCACCACTCTCATGCAAGACTATTCGCGGTGTCTGTGCGCAGTGTTACGGCCTTGACCTCGGTAAAAACCATCTCGTAGATATCGGTGAAGCAGTGGGAACAGTTGCCGCTCAGGCTATCGGAGAGCCGGGAACACAGCTTACTATGCGAACCTTCCATGCTGGAGGAGCCGCTTCACAGGGTGGAGACATCACTATGGGTCTACCTCGTGTCGAAGAGATCTTCGAAAAGCGTCGCCCAAAAAACCCTGCTGTTGTTGTAACCGCAAACGGTACTATTACCGATATCAAAGACATGGGTAAGGAAAAAGTTATTCGTCTCATGCCGGACATCGAAGATTTGCCAAAGACAAAAACAAAGAACAAGGATACTGGTACCGAGGCTATCGAGTACACCTTCCCATATCGACGCACCGTTCTCGTACGCGTTGGTGATAGGGTCAAAAGGGGTGACATCATTACCGATGGTTCTGCCGATGTTGATGAGATCTTCGAATTTGGTGGTGAGGAACGTGCTAAGGACTACCTTATTACCGAAGTTGGTAAGATCTATGAACTCCAGGGTGAGACAGTGTCACGCAAGCATATCGAGATTATCGTCAAGCAGATGTTCTCTCGTCGTCGAGTCAAAGAGGCCGGAGATACTCAGCTTACTGAAGGTATGGTTGTTGACGATGTTCAGCTTTTTGATGAGAATACTCGTTCCAAAGAAGCAGGGGGCTCTGTTGCAAAGGTTGAGCGTCTGGTGATGGGTATTACCGAGACATCACTATCGCGCAAGAGTTTCTTGTCTGCCGCATCGTTCCAACACACTACTCGAGTGCTTATTGCGAACGCCGTCCGTGGCGCTGACGATGATCTCACAGGTCTTATGGAAAACATCATCATCGGTCGTCTCGTTCCAGCTGGTTCAGGATTCAAGGGTTCACCAAAGAATATAATGGTAGAGAAGATCAAGTCGGAAGTTACAGAAGAGGAGTAGGGGATCAGGTAATTAATAAGTTAGGGAGTTAAGGGAAAGGTAAAACCTAGAAACAAGCCGCTCGGGAAACCGGGTGGTTTTGTTTTTGCAATGCAAGTTATTTAAGAAACTAACCACTTTAGCTAGCTAAAGTGCACTAACTGCCGACCCATTCATTCCCGCCCTTCAGGGGACGAGTGGCGGGTCAAATGCTGGGCAGATTATCCAGTCATACATATTGCCGTCCTGTCAAGTTGCTCATCTGCCGCGCACGTATATAATAGGAACCCTATGAAAGACACCTTAAAAAAAGTGAAACCCACCTCAGACAGAGTGCTTATTCGTGAATCTGTCGACGATAAGGAAAAGAAGACTGCGTCAGGCATTATTATTCCAGGCGGTAGCGGAGAAGACAAAAACGGCAAGCGCGGTGAAGTTGTTGCGATTGGACCTGGCCGCTCAGAAGAAGGTAAAATCATCCCTGTCTCAGTCAAAGTTGGAGACAAAGTTTTATTTCAATGGGGCGACAAAATTACCGTGGAGGGCGAAGACTATTACATCGTCCGCGAATCCGAAATCCTCGCCGTACTTAAATAAAGTAGCTGTATTTGTAGCATTCGAATTGTGTTTATTCGTAGATTAGGATTATAACTAACACTGAAATTCAACCATGTCTAAAAAAATTCTCTATAATGAAGAAGCCAGGAAGACCCTCAAACGTGGTGTCGATGCGGTCGCTGATGCAGTCAAGATCACCCTCGGACCTCGTGGCAGAAATGTTGTGCTCGATAAGGGCTACGGTTCTCCGACTATCACAAATGACGGCGTTTCTATTGCCAAAGAAATAACTCTCAAGGATAAGTTCGAAAATATGGGCGCGGAGATCATAAAAGAAGTTGCATCCAAGACCAACGATATTGCAGGCGATGGTACAACCACAGCAACTATTCTTACGCAAGCTATCATCACCGAAGGGATGAAGCACACAACCATGGGTGTAAACGCCATGGGTATCAAGTCCGGTATCGAATCTGCTGCAAAAGACGTGGTAGCGGCATTGAAGAGGATATCCACACCGATCAAGAGTGACGAGGAGATCAAGCAAGTAGCGAACATTTCGGCCGAATCAACGGAGCTTGGCACTATCATTGCCGATACTATCAAAAAAGTTGGCAAAGACGGAGTTGTGACAGTCGAAGAGTCTCAGACAACAGAGTTAGAATCAGAAATAGTCGAAGGTATTCAGTTCGACAAGGGCTATATCTCTGCCTACATGATTACCAATTCTGAGAGGATGGAAGCAGAGTACAAGGACCCCGCTATTCTAGTAACGGACAAGAAGATTTCAACTCTAAAGGAGATACTTCCGCTTCTCGAGCAAATCGCCCAATCGGGGAAGAAAGACCTCGTCATTATTGCTGAGGACATAGATGGTGAAGCCTTGACTACATTTGTTTTGAACAAATTGCGTGGGGCATTCAATGTTCTTGGTATCAAGGCTCCAGGATATGGCGACACCAAGAAGCAGATACTCGAAGACATCGCAGTCACTATCGGAGCCACCGTTATCACTGAGGATGTCGGTATTACTTTTGAAAAAGCAGATCTCAACATGCTCGGCAAAGCACGCAAAGTAATAACTTCCAAGGACACCACTGTCATCGTCGGTGGTAAGGGCAAAAAGGCAGATATAGAAGCTCGAGTATCACAACTCAAGGCTCAGAGAGATGCTACAGAGTCAAAATACGACAAAGAAAAGTTCGACGAGCGTATCGCCAAACTTTCAGGTGGAGTTGCCGTTATCCGTGTAGGCGCAGCCACCGAAACTGAAATGAAATACTTGAAACTCAAGATCGAAGACGCCGTCAACGCTACGAAGGCTGCTATCGAAGAAGGGATTGTACCTGGCGGTGGGGTATCGCTTGTGCGTGCCGCTCATGAAGTCGAGAAATCGATGGTCAAAAAAACTTTGACGAAGGAACAGGAGCTGGGATACAAGATTGTTCTCAAAGCCCTTGAAGCACCACTCAGACAGATCGCCATCAATGCAGGAAAAGACGACGGTTCAGTCATCGTAGAGAAGGTTAAAAATGGCAAAGGAAATATTGGCTACGACGCCCTCCTAGACATGATGGTTCCAGACATGATTGCCGCAGGGATCATCGATCCAGTCAAGGTTACACGCCTTGGTGTTGAAAACTCATGCTCGGCCGCAGCTATTCTCCTTACCACCGAAGCGGCAGTAGCTGAGGAACCAAAAGAAGAAAAGCCTATGGTAGGCGGTGCGCCTGGAATGGGTGATTATTGAGAAAGAACCAGCTACTAAGACCAAACAAATTTCTTGGTTATTTTGGGTTTGTATGATATAGTTCTGAAACTTAATAAAGTAATTAATTGATATGAATAAAAAAATAATTGGATTTATTGTCGCCGTACTCGTGATCATCGGCATCGTCTGGTACACACAATCATCAAAATCAACTCCGACTGGCGGCACTGATACCGCGAGCTCCACTCCGACCGTTTCTGTTCCAGAAAGTGAGACTACCAAGGTTTCAGGAGCTCTTTCTGAATTCCAAAATGCAGAGCTTGGATTTTCCGTAAAGTATCCGAATACATGGGAAGTGGGTAAGAACGATAGTGGCGTCACTTTTATTATCCCTATCGACAAAACGCAGGTATCTACAGTTGCCAAACTTCAGGCAGATGTCAAGGTCACTGGGGCAAAGTGTGCATTTCCTCCTGTTACGACTATCAAAGATCGAGCAACACTCGTAGTCAAGAATAAGTCATTTAACATGATTTCCATGTCAAATAACGTACAAGGAAGAGCATACTTTGATCGCATGTATTCTATCCAGAAAGATTCTATTTGTTACACGTTTAGTTTCTCATCTATCACTCAGAGTGCAGCAAGCAAGAATCTTACTGGTTCCAATGCAACTCAGGCTGAGAACAATAACAAGGCTATCATCAACGCTGCAGACGCATCGTTTACAGATATGGTCAAATCATTCGAATTTGTCACTGGTCCTCAGGGCGTAGACGAAACAAAGGCCTCACCTAAGTAATAGGGAGCCGCCCTACGGATAGTTAGTTTTGAGTCAAGTAGTTTCCAATCAAGATGTGCTCAGGATTGGAGACTAAAGATTTAATATTAATTTAATTATATATATGAAAAAAGGTTGGATAATTGCAATTGTGATAGTAGTGCTTCTGGTTATATACGGACTGACTTCTTATAACGGACTAGTTACTTCAAAGGAGGTTGCCACAGCACAGTGGCAACAGGTTGAGACTCAGTACCAGCGTCGCTTTGATCTCATCCCTAGCCTCGTCGAGTCAGTAAAGGGAGCAATGTCTCAAGAAAAAGGCGTATTCACAGCTATTGCAGATGCTCGTACTCGGTATGCCGGTGCAACAACGGTCAATGACAAGGCTACAGCAGCCACTCAGGTTGAGTCTGCTTTTGCTAGACTACTTGTAGTTATGGAAAATTACCCAACTCTCAAATCTATTGAAACTGTCCAGAACCTCATGACCCAGATCGAGGGTACAGAAAACCGTATTGCCACGGAGCGCCAGCGCTTCAACGAAAAGGTCCAGTCTTACAACCTTGGCGTAAAGAGATTTCCTCGCTCTATAGTTGCGTCTATGTTTGGCTTTGACCCCCTCAGTTACTTTGAGGCACAAACTGGTGCAGAAAACGCTCCAAAAGTAAACCTCACCCAATAATAACCCTCCAATAACGCTGGCTTACAGCCGATGAAGAAATACTTTCTAGTTCTCATAGCCGTTCTCGTCCCACTCCTTACTTTTGCCTACACAAGCCCTGGATCACCCCAGGGTTTTGTGAATGATTTTGCGCATATTCTCACCTCAGTAGAGAAGAGTGATCTTGAGGCCAAGCTTGTTGCATTGAAGTCATCTACCAGTGCCGAGGTGTCAGTAGTCACTGTACCTTCACTCGGCAATGAGACCGTAGAAACATACGCCACCAAACTTTTCGAGGAGTGGGGGATCGGGGGCAAGGAAAAAGACACGGGCATTCTGTTACTCGTGGCCCCCACTGAGCGCGAAGTGCGTATAGAAGTTGGTTATGGACTAGAAGGAGCAGTTACGGACCTTCAGTCGGGCAATATTATCCGCAAAGTGATCACGCCAGCATTCAAAGAAGGTAAATACGGTGAAGGCATAAGTGGCGCTGTTGAAGCACTATCGGCAATCATCAAAAATTCGCCTGAAGCCGAGCAGTACTCGAAGACTTCGCCAACTTTTGACTTCCAACTTGCTCCACTGTTTTTTATTGGTATTTTTCTTCTCAATATTTTTACGCGAGTTTTGGGAAAGACAAAGTCCTGGTGGCTAGGCGGAGTGATCGGAGCGGCTATCGGGGGTATCATCGGATTTGTCTGGGGATTTTTGTTCGCAGGCATTATCGGCATAGGTATTTTCACCATCCTTGGTCTAGTTTTTGATTTTGTAGTTTCCAAGCGACCGCCTGGTTCGAGTGGGCCTGGAGGATTCTGGCCGATGTTCCTCGGGGGAGGTGGCCGAGGCGGTCGTGGTGGGGGTTTCGGTGGTTTTGGTGGCGGGATGTCGGGTGGTGGTGGAGCCAGTGGTAGGTGGTAAAATCATCCAAAAAAAGTTAATGTATTCTGGCACAAGGAGGGTTCGCATAGTGGTCTAGTGCACCACCTTGGAAAGGTGGCATGGGGGAAACCTCATCAAGAGTTCGAATCTCTTACCCTCCGCAAATTTTCGAAAAAGGTTTCTGAACCAAAAATATGGTCGGCACGAAGTGCCGTCTGTTCTGAATTCCCCCCAAAAAATCCTGAATCTGAAAGGGTTCGCCACGCAGAGCGTGGCTCAAAAAAGACGGTTCGATCCAAAATTCTAAAGTTCGAACCGACTTTTTTAAACAAATGAAGAATTTCTTCATTTGTTTTCTCGTTAGCTAATTCCATATTGTATATATTGGCTTTTAGGAATTTGTCGGTAAGTTCGAACCGATTATGAGATTTTTTCTCAAAAGCCGATAATTTCTCTTTTAAAAGTTGTTTTTGATTCACTAACTTATTTTTAGAATCACGATATTCTTCCAAAGACAAAACATT
>JBBQVG010000024.1:0-13523 GCA_038211765.1 Minisyncoccia bacterium
ACTCAAGGTTGATTTCTTGAGCACCCAAAGTGGCATTGTCTCCAATCTTGATGCCATAACCAATGAGATTGCAACCAAGGGTGCACTAACTATACGTGGGGTAGGTCCAGCGGGAACTAGTCCAGTCAATGTGACTGTGCCGATGACCAATTGTGTGAAGATTGGTGGTGATGGACCGAGAAAGATCGTCTTTATGGTAAGTAAGAGTTTAAATGCAATTACTTATTTGTACATACAATATGTCAAAATAGTTATTGAATATGGTTTCAAAAAAAAGCAGCCGTTTGCAAAATATATTAAGGAATTTTCATTCTATATAGATTTAGGTAAAACTGATGATACGAATGCTCCTACATACCCATTTACTTCCTATGGTAAAAAGTTTTTTACATTGGGTTTCGGAGACACTGTCAGGGCATCATCGAGTTGCAATGGTATCGACGGAATATCAGCTAACGCCGACCAGTATTTCTTTTATTTTAATAATCCGGCAATTTATGATGGATTTGCACCATTTAATAGAGTGACATTTATAAATCTTGCTTTCTTCAACGCAAATGATATTGTTAGACTAAACATGCACGAGATGGCTCATTCCTTTGCTGGACTCATAGATGAGTATGGCGATGGACCATATAGCGCCGCAGCCTGGGCAACCTTGATCAGCAAAGATAGCTTGGCAACAAATTGCACACTCACTCCGGCAGAAGATTACCGGGACCCGGCAACCAATCAGACTTACTTTATTACTCCGAGTGAGGGGTGCGATGGTCTATATGCGGCGACAAGTCCAAAAGCAGGTTTACGCCACTGGTACCGACCTTCGTATCGGAGCATTATGAGAGGGCCGGAGAGTTCACAATTCAATGTTATTGATTGCGGTTATATTATTGCAACAATAAAAGGAGAGCGTGGCTCAACTCGTTCAAAATACAGGACTAACGCATCGAAATATTGGAGAGAATGTGTTGATATTGATGGTATAGAGTTTGATGGAATACATTTCGCCCTCCCACCAAAAGTCAGTAGTGTTCAGAGCGTCTCTGGAACAAATTCTGGAAACACTTTCTCACTGACAGGAACAGGGTTTACGGTAACGGGAGAATATCCAGAAGTCACTGGTGGCAACGCCATCAAACTAACCTACGTCGCACCACTTGCAGTCGTTGAACCTCAACCAAGCTCACCTTGGCAAACCTTTGTTGCGGCAGTCGGGGAGGTGGTGCCATTTTTCAAAGTGAAGTAATGTCCTCTATTGAGGTCGGGGTAACTTTTTACTAGGCTAAATCCTGCAGAAATTTATTGGTGAGAATTTTTGCATATTCCTTGTATAGGGCAAAATATTTTTGAATAGAGGCGGCAACAACTTCTTTTGAGAGTTTTTCATAATCGTGCGTAAGTTGATTGCGCACTTTTGCCGACTCGGCTATAGAATCTGCGAATGTTTGGTCAATGATTCCCAAGGGAATGAGCTCAAAGAATGTTGATTTGTAGGCATCTGCTATTTTACCTCCAAGCTGGTACGCAAGTGCAGCATTGATATCGATCGCCTCATCAACCATGAGTTGAAAGTATCTTTCTGCAAGCGTTCGTTTTTCCTTGTCATTGGTAAGTGTTTCGAGCGGCAATGAAGCATAGGGGGCAAGGTCTTCCATATATCCGAGAAAAATTCGTATCTTCTGTTGTATGTAGGGGTGAGGCATGGATTTAAAAAGTTTTGACCAATTCTACGAGCCTCTTGTTACTGAGCTTACGGAGCCATGCTGTTTCCATCCAGATCTTGATCGCATATATTTTCCAACGAAAAAATGCATCCTGCTGACGTTCAAAGAGTAATTTTCCTTCCCCTACAATAGCATGCATGAGTGTTGGCGAGGCCATGGATAGGTCTATGACTTCTATGTCGTCACGTTTGAATATTTCATCAAGATCAAGGGCGATACGTGCACGGTTGAGGGGATTTTTGCTGGTGACAGCGATATCTACATCGCTTTTAGGATGTGTCCTTCCAGTGGCTTGAGAACCAAAAAGGATCACCATATCAAGGTTGTATTTATCTGCAAGCGCGCTGATTTCTGATTTTACAGATTCTATATCCATATTGAGAGCATAGCATATCAATGAAAAAGGAGTTACTCACATGCACAATAAATAACACAAAATTCCAATGCTATAATATCCCCATGTTCCGCAAACAAATCGACATCCTCTCCATTGGCGACATCACCACTGACGCTTTTATCAAACTCAAGGAAGCCGAGGTTCATTGCAAGATCAACACACAGGACTGCGAGCTCTGCATGCGTTTTGGTGACAAGCTTCCCTTCGAGTCAGTCAAGGTCGTCAAAGCCGTGGGCAATGGCCCCAACGCCGCTGTAGCGGCCGCAAGACTGGGACTCCAGTCTGCACTGGTAGCCAATATGGGTGACGATGAGAACGGCAAGGACTGTCTACGTTCACTTCAACACGACAGTGTTATCACCACATATGTGAAAGTCCACAAGGGCAAGCCAACAAACTATCACTTTGTCCTGTGGTACGAAGTCGACCGCACCATCCTGGTCAACCACACCGAGTATGACTACCGCATGCAGGATGTTCCACCACCAAAGTGGATATACCTCACCTCACTCGGCGGTCACACATTTCCCTATCACATGGCGATCGCAGACTACCTCGAAAAGTATCCCGAGGTAAAACTAGCTTTTCAGCCTGGAACATTCCAGATGCAACTCGGTTTCGAAGAACTCAAACGCATCTATGCACGCACCGACTTCTTTGTGGTCAATGTCGAGGAAGCTCAGCGTATTCTCAAACTCGGCTCAGATATTCGAGATATAAAAATTCTCATTCAAGGCATTGTAAAATACGGACCGAAGCTTGTGGTCATCACCGACAATACCAACGGCGCCTATCTCTATGACGGAGACCACTACTACCATATCGGCATGTACCCAGACCCACGTCCAGCTATCGAGCGCACTGGCTGTGGCGACGCTTTTGCATCGACTTTTGTGGCCGCTCTCGCTCTCGGTAAGACTCCCCTCGAAGCCTTCACCTGGGCACCTATCAATCCTATGTCTGTTGCACAGTTCGTAGGCGCACAAGAAGGATTGCTTACCATGGATCAACTCGAGTGGTGGCTACACCGTGCACCAGAAGATTACAAGCCCAAGGAGATATAGGATATATCGCCATTAACTCTTCACGTCTGTTGGCTTGGTAAAAAATCTTAGCGGTTTCTCTCGATCTTTGTGACCCTCTTGCCGACCAGATCGAGCTCGGTTCTACGTGCATAGTGGAGAAGGGCATAGTCGAGTTGATTTGTAAGACGTGAATCTATGCGGTCGATTTTTGCATCCAAGTTATCTATTTTCAATTCGAGTCCATCAATCCTTCCGGACAATCGAACGTCCATATCATCAAACCTTTTATCCACATGTGCAAATCCCCTACCGATCATTTGGGCAAGGTCATCAATGGTTATTTTTGATTTTGGAGAGACATTTTCTTTCATGTCACAATTTTACTACTCAATGATAATCACGCAACTGTTCAGAAACAAATTTCCGTGTCCAATTTTACAATTCTTGTGTCACACTACGTCAAAATGTAACGTCTCTTGAATTCTACGAATGTCCCTTCGACGATCGCCGCTCTCGCCTCTTTGGCTAGGTTGACTACAAAATAAAGATTGTGCACAGAGGTCAGAGTGGCCGCTAGCATTTCTTTTGCTCTAAAAAGATGGGCAACGTAGGCCCGAGTATAATTCTTACAAGTGTAGCAGGAGCACTCGGGATCAATAGGGGCAAAATCAGAAGCAAACTCGGCATTCTGGAGATTGATACGACCCTTCCCTTCCTTACCGATCCCTGAACGGATATAGGCCGAACCATTGCGAGCGATGCGTGTAGGAGCAACGCAGTCGAATGTGTCGATGCCGTTTTCTATGCCGAGTATGAGATCGATAGGTTCGCCGATGCCGAGCAGATGACGTGGTTTGTTTTCTGGCAATTCATCACAGACCCAACCGACTGCAGTAGCGACATCGCCTTTGTCGAATGAACCACCGATACCGAAACCATCAAAATCCATAGCACCGATAGCGCGTGCGCTTTCTCGACGTAGATCTTCATAAGGTCCTCCCTGCACAATTCCTAGAAGTGCTTGTCTCTGTGCATTTGGTCTCCCATTTGCCGAATGATGATACTCGATACAGCGTTTTGCCCAACGGTGAGTCCTTTCCATCGCTTTCTTCTGGTACTCTTTGTCTGCATCAGGTGCCGCACATTCATCGAATGCAAATATTAGATCGGCTCCAATAGCGTGCTGAATTTCGATGGATGATTCCGGAGTAAAGCGGTGAGAAGATCCGTCGATCACGGATTTGAATGTCACTCCATCGTCATCTACTTTCGCATACGCACCTGAAGTTTCAGAATCATCTTCTCCAGCGCGGCCCTCCAGAAGTTTCTTATTTATATGACGGGTTTGCGCCTGCTCGTTCTCACCCGGTTTCTCTTTCATCTTACTGATCCCCTTTCCCCATGCAGCCCCAAGTGAAAAAGCTTGGAATCCTCCCGAGTCGGTAAATGTCGGACCTGACCAATTCATAAACTTGTGGAGTCCTCCGGCTTTTTTTAGGATATCAGTTCCTGGCTGAAGATACAGATGATAGGTGTTAGCCAAAACCGCCTGTGCACCCACTGCATCGCGTACCAATTCTGGTGTAAGAGATTTTACTGTAGCTTTTGTGCCGACTGGAATAAATGCCGGAGTCTCGATCGTTCCATGAGGGGTCGTGATCGTACCGGCGCGACCACGACCGTTAGTAAGTTTTGCTTCTATTTTGAACATGCGGTAAGTCTAGTGGAGCGTGAGGTTTGAGGCAAGCTCATTTTTTGTATGTGGGTGAAGGGACCACAGCGGGCCGGGTAGGCGAGCTCGAGGAATTTCCTAGCAAGGAAATATCCGTGTCCCTAAATCCCACATACAAAAAATGAGCTTGTTTGCTATAATACCCCCCATGCAACACAACCAAGAAAATAACGAAACGACATTAAAAAAAGATATTCATGAGGGTCAGATAGAACAGCATATCGCACAGGTCACTCGAGAATTACGTCAAGGCTTCGAACTTCTAGCCAAATTTCCTGCATCAGTAACCATTCTAGGCTCTTCACATACAAAAGCCGAAGAACCGAACTACATCAAGGCCAAGGAACTGGCAAAACGTATCGTGGAAGAGCTCAAATACGCCGTGGTTACTGGTGGCGGGCCGGGTATCATGGAAGCCGCAAACCATGGCGCTGCCGAGGCAAGTGGCCATTCTGCAGGTCTTTCTATCAGCCTCCCACACGAGCACGCCGCAAACGCGTATTCCAATCACCACCTCAAATTTAGTTACTTCTTTACTCGAAAAACCATGCTCACATTTGCTGCAGAGGCGTTTGTGTTCTTCCCAGGGGGTTACGGAACATTCGACGAACTTTTTAGCATTCTAACTCTTGTTCAGACTGGCAAGATCCCAAGAGTACCAATACTTTTGGTAGATTCTTCTTTCTGGAACAATTTCAAAGCATACCTCAAAGAACTGATGTGTGAAGCCTACGGCAACATAGACGCCCGCGACCTTGAAATTTTCGAGATTACCGATTCATTGGATGATGTCATGGATCGTATCAAGAAAGCGCCTGTCTCAGAGTGGTGGCGCAACATAAATTAACGGTAATTTACTTTTGCACTTCTTTGATCATCGCCTCTATCTGATCCTTGTATTCAGGAAAATCTTTTTCCATGGACTGGAGAGTTTGTACTGCTTCCCACTTTGATCCAGACAGAGATTGGACCTGTGCCAGACCTGCTCGATAGTTGGCATTTTTTGGATCAGCGACTATCAATTTTTTCAGAAGAGCGATAGCTTGTGGATATTTTTTCTGTTGAACATAGACCTGGACCACAAATTCATTTTCAAAGAGACTTGGGTCATTGGCGAACTCGGCGCGAGCTTCTGCTTCTTTGTCTCCGAGTATTAGTATGCGAGCATATGCGCTTCGCACATCAGGATGATTTGGAGTAACCCCATACATACTCTTGAGGAGTGCTGTTGCCTCAGGGATCTTTTGGAGAGCGACGTAAGAGTTCACGAGCTGGAGAAGGGTGGACTGCTTGCCAGGGCTAAGCTCTGCAGCTTTCTTCAAAAGCTCTGCGGCACGCTCATAATCCTTGGTACTATTGTAGAAAGATCCACCCAAGGTATATGAACGAGCGTCTTTTGGACTAGCGGCAATCTGGTCGTTGATCTCCTGAGTGGCAAGAGCACCAAATGATTGCTTGAGAGGTCCAGGGAATTGACCCCCGAGTACGCCACTCGAGCAGGCCAAGGTTTGTTCCCTGATCTCTTGGTTTGCCATGTATTGGTTGAGCCCAAGTGCAGTCTGGAACTTTGCCACATCTGGTTGCCCGCTATTGCAGGCCTGCAGAGAAGCAATGAGCCCTACGTTCGCTTGGATCGGTCTTACATTCAAGAAATAAACGCCAAGTACCAAAAGCACCAGAACGATAGGGGCGACAATATATTCCACAGCATCCAATCTCATTGGCGCTGTTCCTAGGCTCTGGATATCTTTGTGTTTATAAAATGAACTGGCAAATCCGAGTACCGCAAAGAAGAGTGCGTAGCTCGCTAGGTTATCGAAGACGAAGACATTGTGAACCGCGTAGGCGGCAACGAGTCCAGTAAGTACGCTTTTTTCCTTGATAGAAAGACCCGACTTCCAAATAGCAACAAGAGCAAGAACATAGAGGGCGAGGTAGGCAAGCAACCCGACGATGCCGGAAGCTGTCAACCAGTCGAGATAGACATTGTGGGCACGGTCAAACCACTGTTCCTGGCTCCACATGGCAGGATTGTAATTGGCGTTGAAGATGTAGTTGAAATTTTCCTGACCCCACCCGAGAATAGGGCGCTCTTTGAAACCAGTGAGGGCCATGGGCCAGATATAGCCGCGAGCCTGAGTCTTGCTTTCATTGATAGAGATGCTTGCAAGACGCTGGAGAACTTCGCGCTTTTGCACAAAATCACTGTTGCGGTTTGTCCAGAATATGCCACCTACAACAATAATAAAGGCGATCACACCAACAGATATCCATCGACCTTTAGAGTCATGCTTTGCTAGGAGAGCGTAGAGTCCAAGAGATAGTAATATACCTCCTATAAGAGCTAGGATAGTACCGCGTGTGGCTGTTTCAAAGACAAGGAATGCAAAGACAATAGCGAAGGTGCCATATATCCACTGGAGTAAAACTGTGTTGGAAACCTTCTTTACACGTGTTGCAAAGAATAGGTACGCCGCCATAAACGCATGTATAAGCATGTACACAGCCATGTACGCGGCGTTTCCGAGAGAAGCATCGATACGGCTACTTCCCTGGTGAATAGCGGCTCCTCCTCCTAACTGGACAATACCGTAGATGCCAACTATAGCCGCTACTGCAAGTGACATATTGAACCAGCGGTGCCACCACCTGCGACCTTCAGCATCGGAACCGAAAATATGCGTAGTAACAATGAAGAATGCCCAGAGATGAATGATAACCAGCCACCCTTCCATACGTTCAAAGTTGGACCAGATACTGCGGAGCGGATTGACTCCGATAAGATCCGCCACAAGAGTAACTAAGGCAAAGATACTTACCGCCAAAAACATGGGGTTGATCTTTGGTCGATATTTTGCGTCGAGAAAAGCCAGTATTGCCCAGCCAGCGAAGGCAAGCTCGACTAGAATACGGAAATAAAAAGCTTTACCTGTAATAAACGGGAAGAAAAATGAGTTCGCAACTATAAGCGGGAAAATGGGTATTAAGAAAAGGATTCCGATCACACAGCCACGCAGTATTTTTTGTAAATTCATAGTGATTAGGATGATATCATGGGCTTTTCCAAACTACAATAAATATGGTAATGTTTTCGCATGTCGCAAGCGCTCACCGTCATCCGCCCAAAAAAGATTTTCCACCTCCGAGACCTCAAAGAGCTTTGGCAGTACCGCGAATTGCTCTACTTTTTTAGCTGGAGAGATTTCAAAGTCCGCTACAAGCAAACCGCCATTGGTGCACTATGGGCCATCTTCCAGCCTTTCATCACCATGGTGGTCTTTACGGTCTTCTTTGGCAACCTGGCCAAGATCCCTTCTGACGGCGTTCCCTACCCTATTTTCGTCTACGTTGGTCTTTTGTTCTGGCAATTTTTCTCTACAGCTCTTTCTGACACAAGTAATGCTCTTATTGCCAACCAATCCATCATTACCAAAGTATATTTTCCGCGACTGATACTTCCTGTTTCGACCGTCATCACCAAACTTGTAGATTTTGCTATCGCCTCGCTCATACTGGTCGGATTGATGTTTTATTATGGACACGCTCCACACCTGGGCGGACTTTTCCTTCTACCACTCCTCCTACTCATAACTTTTATGGCTGCAACAGGTGCCGGACTTTTCCTCTCGGCTGTCAACGTCAAGTACCGCGACGTCCGTTATGCCTTACCGTTTTTCATTCAGATCCTTCTTTTTGTCACTCCAGTTATTTACCCCGCTTCTATAGCTGGGTCATATTCAAAATTCCTTGCCATTAACCCGATGATGGGAGTGATCCAAAATGCTCGCGCGGCGCTTCTTGGTACTACGCCGATAAATTGGACACTCATAGGCGCATCGACTATTGGTTCGGTCATTCTTCTTCTGATTGGAATCTATGTATTCAAAAAGGTCGAAAGATATTTCGCTGACATTGTATAACAACATACGTATATCTTATTTTAACCTATATGGAAAAACCTATCATCGAAGTAAAAAATATCGGCAAGCGCTATCGCATCACGCATCAGGCAGGCAAATATATTGCTCTGCGTGATGTCGTCGCAAACATAGTGAAGAAGCCTTTTTCCTTTCTGGCTGACAAAGCGAGGAGCGCGGCTGGTCTCAAAAAGAAAGAAGAGTTTTGGGCTTTGCGTGGAGTCAATTTTACGGTCAACAAAGGCGAGGTCGTGGGAATCATCGGACATAACGGAGCAGGCAAATCTACTCTGCTCAAAATCCTTTCTCAGATCACTCCACCTACAGAGGGTGAAATTATCCTCCGTGGTACCGTCGGTTCCCTGCTTGAGGTTGGCACAGGTTTTCATCCCGAACTTTCCGGCCGTGAGAATATATTTCTGAACGGCGCCATTCTCGGTATGCACAGACGCGAGATCGCTGCGAAATTTGACCAGATCGTCGAGTTTGCCGGTATAGAAAAATTCCTAGACACTCCTGTCAAATATTATTCGAGCGGGATGTACGTGCGTCTAGCTTTCTCTGTTGCGGCACATATGGAGCCTGACATTCTCGTTATAGATGAAGTCCTGGCGGTTGGTGACGCCGAATTCCAAAAAAAGTGTCTGGGTAAAATGGATGAGATCACAAAGAAAGACGGGAGGACAATATTGTTTGTGAGTCATAACATGACTGCTATCCAAAGCCTGTGCCAAAGAACTATTTTGATGGAACAAGGACACGTAAAGATGATTGGCGAGACATCAAATATCATCGACGAGTACGCACGCGAAGGTGGATCTGCTACCATTCCTCCTCATGCTCGGACAGATCGCAAAGGGGATGGACGTCTTCAGGTCACAGACATAGATATCAAAGGCTCCTCTACAGGAAGTATTTCTTCTGGTGATGATCTGAATATTATAGTCAAGTACGATTTACATGATGCAAGCATACGCAAGTTCGATTTCTCACTTGGTATCGATAATAAATATTCAAATCGCATTGCCCTTATCTCAAGCGAGGTTCTAGGGAAATCCATAGAAGTAAATGCTGCTCATACATTTGAGGTTTGTGTGAAAAACCTTCCACTCAATGTTGGAGATTACTTTATGACAGTTTTTATTCAAGACAACCGTGGGATAATAGACTGGGTTCAGAGAGCCACGCAGTTTATGGTTTCAGGCAACTCTTTCTATCCTGGCGGAACGGTACCAAAACAAGGTGATGTACTTTTGAATTATGATGTGGTCAACACTTAAAAAGATATACTGGACTTTTCAGTTCAAACATCAAAGGGCTTGGATACGGTACCTCCTCAAAAAACCGAGAGATATCGTCTTTTTGCCTCATTGGATTATTTCCAACTGCTCCAATAAATCTTCTTTCAAAGATGGGATGCCATGGCTTACTTATAGTTGTATCAAACATCTCAAGCATACCGCGGATTCGACTATGGCCGTTTTCGAATATGGTTCTGGTGGTTCCACTCTTTTCTTTGCAAATAATGTAAAGAGCCATATTGCAGTAGAACATCACCAAGACTGGTATGGGCAAGTAAAACGGATCATCACAGAAAAGCGGCTTGAGAATGTACAGCTTCTTTTTCGCCCACCTAGACCCATTGCAAATCCAGATGATGCCCAATATACTTCATCCGATAAAGACTACGCAGACCTAACATTTCGCGATTATTGCTGCGCCATAGACAATTTTCCTGATTCCTCGTTCGATATTGTCCTGATTGATGGAAGGTCTCGTAATGCCTGTATCAAGCATTGTATTGCAAAAATTAAGCCCGGCGGTAGCATCATACTCGACAACGCCGAGCGTCAAGAATATACATTAGGAAAAAGACTTTTGACCCAGTTCGAACAAAAAGACTATTCTGGTCCCGGCCCATACAATCGAACTTTCTGGACCACGAGTGTATTCAATTCTCCGAAAAATACCCTATGACAAAACGCTCCTTCAAAAAATTTCTGAGTCAGCTCATCACTCTCACAGTTATTGAAAACTATCTGATCTGGAGATTTGGCTATAACAGTCTGACATACTCGCAATACGGAGAGGATGTCATCCTGCGGAATATTTTTTCAAAAAAACAAAGGGGATTTTTTGTTGACGTCGGAGCCCATCATCCCACACGCTTCTCCAATACATATTATCTCTACAGAAAAGGATGGTCAGGTATCAATATCGATGCGATGCCTGGTAGTATGGAACTATTCAATAAAGAACGACCCCGTGACATCAATATAGAATTCGCCATCTCAAACTTCCCTGCCGTACTCCCTTTCCATGTATTCGATGAACCAGCACTCAACACTTTTTCCCCAGAACTAGCTCATGAACATGTATCAGGCGGCGAAAAGCAGAAAGAAATAAAATCTATCCAGACTCACACCTTGGGTGAGATTCTCAAGACTCACGTGCCGATTGGACAGACGATAGATCTAATAACAGTCGATACGGAGTCCCTGGATCTCGAGGTCCTCAAATCAAATGATTGGAATAATTACGCGCCCACTGTTATCGTCATCGAGGACAGGGAACATCCTTCTCCAAGATCAGCCATCATGTTATTCCTTGTAGAAAAACAGTATGATGTCATTGCAACACTAGAGAAAACACTTATTTTCACAAAAAAGCCATGACTATTGCCCCTATAGCACTATTTGTATATAACAGGCCCGACCATACACGCCGAACTGTTGAAGCGCTGCAAAAAAATGTTAGGGCGTTAGAAAGTGAACTGATCATATTTTCAGATGGACCGAAAAACACCGAGACGGAAAAAGCCGTGCACGAAGTGCGCACATATATCAAGACTATTGCTGGTTTCAAAAGCGTAAAGATTATTGAAAGTACAACAAACCGCGGACTGGCCCAATCTATTATTGCTGGAGTTACGGATGTAGTTAACCGTTTCGGTAGAATAATCGTAGTCGAAGATGACCTAGTTACCTCACCATATTTCCTGACATATATGAATACAGGGCTCGATCTCTATGAAAATGAAGCGCGTGTCGCAAGCATCCATGGATATATATATCCGGTAAAGAGCGTACTTCCTGAGACATTTTTTCTCCGTGGTGCCGACTGTTGGGGTTGGTCTACCTGGAAAAGAGCGTGGGACATATTTGAACCGGATGGTGCAAAACTTTTGTCCGAGCTTCAGGAAAAAGATCTTATTACTTCTTTTGATATGGATGGTTCATACTCCTATTCTTCCATGTTGGAGAGGCAGATCCGCGGAGAGAACAACTCCTGGGCTATACGCTGGCACGCATCTGTTTTTCTCAAAAATATGCTCACCTTGTATCCTGGCGTATCTTTAGTGCAAAATATTGGACAAGATAATAGCGGTACGCACGCCGGTGGTATCGATCAATACGGACGTGTAGATATCCGAACAAAAGAAATTGTTATGCAAAAGATAGCGGTACATGAAGATCCTGAAATACGAAGAATTATTGTCGACTACTTTAGAGCTCGGAGTAATCCCAATATTATTCGGAGAATCTGGAATAAAATAAGTAAATAAACATGAAGTCATCGCTCAAAAAAACTCTAAAAGCAATTATGCCGCCTTTTATTGCAAGCCTATTTAGATTTCGACGACAGTATGGATTCTTTGGCAATTACAAGAGTTGGAGTGAGGCGCTCAAACATTCCCATGGGTACGACAATCCGGCCATTTTAGATAAAGTTTGTGACTCCTTATTCAAGGTGAAGAACGGCAGAGCCGCATACGAAAGAGACTCAGTAACATTCGATCACATACAGTATTCTTGGCCCGTGCTTGCGGCATTACTATGGGTAGGATCTGAAGGACATAAACTGACCGTCCTTGATTTTGGCGGATCGCTCGGAAGTTCGTATTACCAGAATAAACAGTTTCTTTCACATATTCCTAACCTTGCATGGCATATCGTGGAACAGAAGAATTTTATCGAGTGTGGAAAAGAAAATTTTGAAGATCAGACTCTCAAATTTTTTGATAGTATCGAAGCCTCCGAGCACGCGCGGAAAACTGATGTCTTTTTTGCCTCAAGCTCTATACAGTATCTTGAAGATCCTTACACCCTTCTGGAAAAAGTGCTGAATAAAAACTTCCCTTATCTTATCTTTGATAGAACCACTTTTCTTACGAGCACTGATAGATTGACTGTACAAAAGGTACCCCCACGCATCTATGATTCCAGCTACCCTGCCTGGTTTTTGAGTGAAAAGAAGTTTCTGGAAATGATCGCTCGAAAATATGACCTCGTAACCGACTTTGACTCCCTCGCAGGAGAGATCGAGTTGGATGGCGATCATGCATACGAAAAGGGGTTCATATTCAAGCGAAAATAGCAGTCACAAGACAGCAACTGTAAATATGTTTTGATTGACCTCGAATTTGATGATATCATCAATCTCTACCTATTATGAAAAAGGAAAATTATCGCTATTCGGAAGAATATTACAATGCCATAGCCGGATCGTATGACGAAGGAAAAAAGAAAAACCAATACTATTTCCAGAATCTAGTCAGTCTCTTCAGATCATACGTTCCTCCACAAAAAGACGTTCTGGAGATCGGATCGGGAACCGGCGACCTTCTCACCCTACTCGATGTAAGGAAGGGTCACGGCATCGACCTCAGTGAAGCCATGGTGAAAGTGGCAAAAGAAAAGTATGCCTCTCTTCGCCATATCATTTACG
>JBBQVG010000025.1:0-12535 GCA_038211765.1 Minisyncoccia bacterium
GGCAAAGGGGTCTTTGTCCACGAAAAATTGATCCTACAGTTTATCGCAGGAGCCCTCACTGCTTGGTGGATCTACGCCAAACTCGGACCTGCCTGGCACAATATTTATTTTCCTTTTGACTTTAGTATCAATGCAGGCCCATGGATCGTTCCGATAATTATTTTTGTGGTTATGTTTACTGCAAATGCTGTGAACATCGCCGACGGCATGGACGGTCTAGCTGGGGGCATGCTCATCACCACTTTTAGTGCCCTCACTCTCCTTTCCTGGATCAATGGCTTTGGTGAAGTAGCGATCTTGAATGCTACCACCGTCGGAGCGCTGGTTGCATATACGTATTTCAATATCAAACCAGCACGGTTCATGATGGGAGACGTGGGTAGCTTGGGTCTCGGGGCTCTTCTTGCCGTAAATGCCATCGCCATAGGAGAAACCGTCACTCTTTTCTTCCTCGGATTTATGTTCTATATCGAAGCCATCTCAGTTGTTATCCAAGTGTTCTCAAAATATGTTTTTGGCCGAAGAGTCTTCCGTATGGCGCCTCTACATCACCACTACGAAATGAACGGGTGGAGCGAGGAAAAAACCGTAATGCGTTTTTGGGTAGTGCACTTTATTTTCGTAGTATTCGGGTTCTGGCTGGCCCTTCATTAGGACCTATTATACAAAAGTACGAATCATCAAAAATAAAGCGAATATGACGTATCTGACCTGGGACGAAAAAATAATAACCGATTTATCGGATGAGAACATTACTGCGCTATACAACGAGGGCTATGTTTTTACGCGCAAAGGAATAGGGACAATGAACCAGACTCGTTCTTTACGCATCGACCTTTCAAGATCTAATCTTACAAGTGAAAATAGACGTATCCTAAAAAAGACGACGGAGCTAGGCTTCAAATCAACAACACTTCCATACGGTGACTACACCTTCGCTATCGGTAAACTAGCCAAAGATTTTTATACCATCAAGTTCGGACCAGGAACTATGAGTGCCCAAAAGATCAAAGAAATGTTCACAAACCAGAGAGAGAGCAACTTCAATCTCCTTCTCAAATACACAACTCCAAAAGAAGAAGATCTTGGCTTTGCGGTTTGCTACAAAAACTCGCACATCATGCACTACTCGTATCCTTTTTATGATCTGGAGAAATCTCCAAAAGAAATGGGTATGGGCATGATGGTACGTGCAGTGCAGTATGCAAAAGACGATGGGTTGCAGTATATCTATCTTGGCTCTCTCCAGAGACCGAGTGATACTTACAAATTGCAATTTGAAGGACTAGAGTGGTTTGATGGAAAGGAGTGGAGTAGTGATATGGAGAAGGTAAAAGAAATTCTAAAATCTCACCACTTTAGTTAGCTAAAGTGCCCAACGGCTAACCCATTCATCCCCATCCATCAGGATTCGTCGCCCTGGTGTATCATGGCGGGATTTCCTGGGTAATAAAAAGGGCGGATCAGCTCCGCGCCTTCATTCAAAAATTCTTCAATCCTCAGAGGAGTCGTAATACCAGCACTTGCGGAGATACCGCTTTTCATCGAAACCTCTCTCGATCATAGTGCCTAGCACATTGAGGACAAAGATCATGAAGAAAAGTCCGAGGCCTTCAAAAAGGGTTATGGTGCGCAAGTCCTTCTGAAAAAAATGGACATACGCGACTATCAGTCCGCCCGGCAATACCCTTCCACATAGCCAGCCCCACAAGATCCACTCAAGGACTCTTTTGGCAGATTCCTGACAAGTCCGACCTCGGTACTGAGAATTAAGGATTACACGAAGGTTGAAGTTTAGGGTTGAAACCACAAAACAAAAGAGAAGAACGGGGATCGTGTTCATACATTGTTACAGTTCTAAAGTTCATAGGAGACTTTAGCAGACGGAAGTGGCAGGATCAAGCTCTTTCGTTCTTTTGGCTCATTACGCTATACTAAGTCCTTGATGAGCTCAGACCCCAAACACATCCACATCATAGGCATCTGCGGCGTAGCTACCAGCGCCATTGCCATCGCTTTTGCCAAAAAAGGCTGGAAAGTGACTGGTAGCGACAAGGGCTTCTATCCTCCAGTCTCGACATACCTCACAGATGCGGGTATTCCATACTATGCAGGCTGGCATCCGGAAAAAATCGCAGAGATGGGCGATCAGCAGATTGTGTCCAAGAAGACCAAACCTGACCTCATCATGATCGGAGGTGTTGGTACTAGCCCCTCCAATCCAGAAGTCATCTGGGCCAAAGAAAATAATATTCCCATTTTTCCCTACGCCGAGATCCTCCGCCACTACTTCATCAAGAAAAATTCCATAGTTACTGCTGGTACATGGGGCAAGACAACCACCTCCTCACTTCTTTCATTTATCCTTCTTAAGGCAGGAAAAGATCCGAGTTATTTTACCGGCGGGCTTTCACTTTCACATCCGACAGGGGCACTTTCTGATAGCGACTGGAGCGTTGTGGAGGGTGACGAATACCAGACCAGTATCTCAGATAAAAAACCGAAATTTGCCTATTATTCCCCTACACATCTCCTTTTGACTTCTGTCTCCTGGGACCATGCCGATCTCTATCCAACAGAAAAAGAATATTTTACAGCTTTTGAAAACCTAGTTTCTGTAGTTCCAAAAGATGGCCTGATTGTAGCCTGTACAGATGAACCTGGAGTCAAACAGGTTCTCGATATTACCGACCGTGCCGCCATTTCATTTGGGAAAGATTGGTCTGCCGATTATTGCTATCACGACGTTTCTCATACACAAAAAGGCCTCGAATTTATCATTACACATCGCGAAGTTCCTTTTACCGTCGTCTCACCTATGCTCGGCCGTTTCAATGCCGAGAACATCACGGCTTGTTTTGCTATGGCACACGAGATCGGTATAGATCCAGAGGTCATCCTCCCTGCGATTGCCGAGTTCAAAGGTATCAAACGTCGCTTTGAAAAAAGATTTGAAGGAGAAACGACCGTACTCGACTGTCATGCTCCTACCGCAGAAAAAGCGGCATCGGTGCTCGAAAGTGTCCGTGACGTCTACAAACAGAAAATTATTGCCGTATACGAGCCCAATATTGGTGGCCGTCAGCAGGCGTCTGTCAGTGCATATGATGGTGCTTTCAAAAATGCTGACGTTGTTATTATTCCGAAACTGACCAAACTTAAAGTGGCCACGGACGGAAGTGAAGTGGCCATGGATGGTGAAGAGGTTGCAGAGATTATCAAAAAGACTCAGTCCAGTGTCGAATTCATCGCTGATGACAGTCAACTTATTCATCGTGCGGTTTCTGAAGCGAAAAAAGGCGACGTTATTGTCTTTTTAGGCTCACACGGATTCCGCGGAATGATCGAAGAAGTTGTTACTTCCCTTCATCAACAATCTCCGTCTTGACAGCACCATCACCAGCAATATCTTTTACGAGAAGTGTCATGCCACAATGGTTACACTCGATAACCATCCCGGTGGTAAGCTGAGGATATCGTGACAAGTCGATGTTATTTTTGCATTCTGGGCATACGCACTGCATATTCATAGTTTTGAGGTTTTGAGAAAACATGTTAGTAACGAAGATTTAACCTATATTATAACATTCCCGCTGTAACGAGATAAGATTCATATTAGCGTATTTAGTTAAAAGTTCAAAATGCAAAGTTCAAAGTGAAAAGTCCAAAGTTTTAGTGAAAAGTTACAAGTTTCGGTACTGTCTCCAACTTTGCACTTTGAACTTTGCATTGTAAACTTACCCTATGATAACCCCTCACGAACAATACCTCGAACTGGGCCGTGCCCTCGGATACAACAGTCTTTACTTCAAGCGCGAGGATCTGCATCCATATGGCTCCCACAAGGGCCGTTCACTGCCCGTAATGATCGACTGGTACCACAAAAAGGGTGAATGCAAGTTCGCAGTCTCGTCTTCTGGTAACGCCGCTTTGGCTGCCGCTCGTTATATCAAAGAACTAAACTCCTCTGCTTACGAAAAATTATCACTAGACATCTTTGTGGGGGCAGGTATAGATACGAACAAACATGAGCGATTGAAGGCTCTCTCCGATGACAACATCCGCATCCTCACAAAAGAACGTCCCCTTCAGGCACTTACTCTCGCAGTACAAGAAGGTGCACGTAGCCTACGTCAATCAACCGATGATGTAGCACTCCTCGGCTATGAACCTCTCGCAGACGAAATCATAAAAATAAGCAATGTAGGGGCAGTTTTTATGGGTACATCATCAGGAACCACCGCCCAAGCTCTTGCCCGAGCTTTCAGAGGAAAAAATCTTCCCACGCAGGTGCATATCATCCAGACGTCATCCTGCCACCCATTGGCTGACGCCTTCGAGTCCTACGATGGCCCAAATGAAAAGTCCGTCGCCGATGCCATCGTAGACATTACGGCACAACGCAGGTTCGACCTGACCACTCTCATCAATGACAGCGGCGGCTTCGGCTGGTACGCCAGCAACAAAGACATTCGTACAGCGCAAGAACTAGTCGAGAAGCACACTGGACTCAAGATCTCCACCAACAGTGCCCTATCTGTCGTAGGAGCCATGCATGCAGCCTATCGCGGCTGGGAGATCAAGGGAAATGTTGTCTGCATGATTTGCGGAGAGTGAGGAGGAAGGACTCGGCGATAAGATCAAACAGAAAGGACTCGCTTCTCGAGGCCGAGGACTGTCTGAGCGAGATGAAATTGTTAGGAGTGGGAGGATGTCCGGGGGACATCCGAAAGCGACTTACAATTTCACGAAGCGAGTTCCGCAGGCCTCGAGAAGCGAGTCCTTTCCGTTTACCTACAACCCTCGCACCGCTTTCACAAACCTTTCCCCCCTATCAGTTCGCGACGTGTCAAAACCTCCAGCCTCAAAGCCTGGACTAAAGAGTACCCTATCACCCTTTTTTGCATGTTCGAGAGCTATGCGCACCCCTTCCTCCACCGACGGTGCCGAGTGTACATCTACACCTTCCAATTTCCGTATCGCCAGTCTCTCTTTCATAGTGCCACTCCCCGGCAGAAGCACCATCGTATGAGCACATTCCGGAACAACCGTGTAAAGATCTTTGTAATCCATACCTCCATCGGCACCCCCAAAAAGCAAGACTATATTTTTATTATGAGCCAGAGATCGCAGCGCAACTGAAGTAGAAGACGAGCAAACAGAGGCTGTATCATTATAGAACTCGACATTTTTTACTTTCTTGACAGGTTCCAGCCGTCCTTTGAGAGCTTTCCATTTTTCCAAAATAGTTCGTGCATCGTCATCGCGAATCTTGAAGAGTCGTGCCGCCTCGAGCGCCAGTGCCGCGTTGTCTCGATCGTGATTGCCACGTCCACGGAATTCCCAATCTGCAGGAATGATGGAGGCCTTCGTACGGAACATCTTGGCACGTGTCTGAAAATTGAGCTTGTGAGTTTCATCGATGATATCGTCATTACCAATAATAAAGTTGTTGTAGGTCTGATACGACAATATCTCAAACGGATTTTGATGATATGCGCCTTTCGAAGGGATGGTAGTAAAGACAGCCACATGCGGACTGATGTGCATTTCGTACAATTCCTTCATGATCAGATCGACGATGCGAATAAGTAAGACGTCTCCACTCTTGATCTTTTTGAGATGAGTGAGTACTCCATCGCTTGATTCCGGGTCGATAGTGTAGAAATTTTGATCTTCATAATTTTTGCAGGCCTTCTCGAGCATGGGCTTGAGCATGCTCATGACCGTAGCTTTCCCTACTGCCCCCATCACTCCAACCACGGTAACTGGTGGCGCCAATTTGAAAAAGAGTGTCTCTGGATACTCGATGGGGATTTTATTGTCTTCGACTGTCTTCAGGAACCTGGACTGACGTGGATATTCTGACGATAAGATGATTAGATCCATGTCTAGGAGATCCTCAGGAGGGATGGAGCCGCAGACGTAGTTGGCAAGCCCGACAGAACGTAGGAATACAAGATGAGTCTTGAGTCTGGCTTCACTCCTGAGGTCGTAGATCGACACCAGTGCCCCCGCCTTGATGAGATACTCCACATCTTCGACCATTTCCCCGTGTGGACCGAGTCCTATGACTGCAATGCGCTTTCCCTGGAAATAATCGCGTGAGGACATAGGTGTATGATAATGCAAAATCATAAAAAAGTCCCGACGAATCCATGTCGTCGGGACTTACTCACTGCTCACATTGCATTATTTAGCTTCTCCATAGCATTCCCATCAACGGGACTGAATCTCAGCGCCCAGTCGATCTTTGGGACATTCATCCTCTTACGCCATTCCCTCAATCGTGGTGGATCGAAGGCGGCCATGGCGTTGACTCGCAATTCCGAACGGGACAATTTAGTTACCGGAACTCCCGCGTAGTTATTGGTGCCGTTATAGAGTGACAGCCACCCCTTGTCGGCAAGATGCCAGTGCGGGTCATTTGGACAGTCACCTCGCACTTGCAATACGCTCCAACTCGAACTCTTCCGATTTTCTGGCACCATATCGCAGAACCGATTCATGGCACAGAGCTCCGTAATTCCTTGGTCCAGTGCATCCTTGAACCACTGATCGCCAGCGTACCGCTGATTTCCTTGAACAGTGACATTACCTCGGGAATTCATCACCATGGTAATGACTGCTCCTAGTGTTCTTAGTGCATTGTGCGCCTGCGGATTATCCGAACAAACTATCGCCGCAGGTACAACGTTTTCGTGGAATTTATCCCCGACGACAACCCGAAACCAAACGTCATCGCGAGCTCTCCCAACAAGAGCTTTTATCTCGCGACGAAAGCTATGGAAGTTTACTTGATCCTTATGAAGAATGCGTAATGCAAAGAGTAGGTCTTCCCCGATCTCTTCGCATTTTTCTGTGCTGTCAGTCGTGCGCCACAACGACTCATACACATGCTTCAGACCCAGTAACAGATGGGCATTCTTCCCATCCTCATCTTCCATGATCCTCACTAGTCCCTTCTTGGCTTCGGGATCATCAAATGCGCTTTGCCGATCGATGAGTTGAGTCATGAACTTCATGAAAGGAGTTTCACCTTCCTGCCTTTCCAAATTTCCCTGAAGTTTGTGCCGAACGGATCGAAGAATTTTAAGGCTCCAATTCCAGGCCGTCCTGTCACTTCCCTGTAAGTTGACTTGCACCATTTTGATAATGCTGGCAAGGTGAGCTTTCGGGCAACCGATCCTGCTGTCGAATTCGTTGACTTCTTTCACCACGGCCAATGTAACCGGGTCAGTAATTGCAAGGGCCTGGGCCATGAGCATAGTAGCGCTCATGTCCTTCTGCCTCGCTTCTTTCCCGTTCTTATGCTCGTCAATGTCACCGCCCCCGCCAATGCATAGCTTTTTTTCCAAAGCCCATTGCTGCGATGACTTTTTTTGCAGGCCAGTGACAAAAGAAACCTTGGCCGTTTGGATTCCACGAAACACATCCTGCCCATCTTCAAGGGCCATGAGAAATGCGAACGCTTCGTCCAGATGGAGATGCACGATCACCTCCTCGACTTCTCGAATCTGTAATTTCATTACCTACCTCTACTTTCTAGGGGATCCCCCTTTGGATTGTTGAATTGCGTTATCTAACACGTGTTTACACACATGAGCAAATGACAATGTTCACTGCTGACAAAAGATTATCACGTTTATGATACCTAGTCAATAGCAACAAAACAGCCACTTGATGGATGGCCATTTGTCATGTAGGCAAAGCTTCTGAACTAACTTACCCCTCGATTTCCCTCTCCTTTGCTAAAAGTCTCTTTACTTTGATCATCTCTTGGAGCATTGCCTGGAGTTTTAGGGTTTCTTCAGAGACATATCCAGCCTCCAAAGCAAAAACAGAGAACTTCTTTAGAAATACACCGTAGAGATCTTGGAAATACTGCTCCAGGATATTTCTTTCTTCTTCAGTACACCCCTTCCCTTTTTTCGCTGCACCCTTACTAGCCGGACCGTCAAGCACTCTCATGATCTCGACTGGGCGATGGACACCTTCATAGACAACGGACGAATGACTCAAAATACCCTCGAGAGAGGGTGAAATAAGTTGGTAATCACGCATATTGGGAGGAATAAGGGGTATGGAATACGGACCAAGGGAAAGTACTTTACTTCCCTTATTTCATGATTCCTTTGTCCCCTATCCCTAGTAATTTGCACTCACGCTTGTGAATGCATCCTTGGTGATGATGACGTGATCGAGTACGCTAATGCCCAGGATCTTCCCAGCCTGGACAAGCTGTTTGGTGATTTCGACATCCTCGGCAGAAGGGATTCCGACGCCTGAAGGATGATTGTGTGCAAGGACTACGGCTGCGGCGTTGCATTCGATAGCAGGCCTGAAGACCTCGCGTGGATGGATCATGTTTGAATTCACTGTACCGATAGAGATAACTTCGTCGCGGAGAATGCGGCTGTGGCTGTTGAGATAAAGCCCTCGCAAATGCTCTTTTGGTAAGTTACGCATATCTTGCAAGTGATCGTATACGTCTTTCGCGGTACGGATCGTTGTAAATCCCGACTCGTTCTTATCGTAAAAGCGTCGACCCAGCTCGCCACAGGCGACGATCTGGCAGGCCTTTACGATAGGGATATCCATATCTGCAGAAAGTTTTTCGGGACTGCGTTCAGCGAGAATACTCTTTTCGCCATAGTCCCGTATGAGACGTTCTGACATGGCTAGGACGTCTTCTTTCACAGTTCCTACACTCAATACTATAGCCAAAAGTTCCCTGAGGGTGAGCGCCTCGGGTCCTCCGGACATGAGTTTTTCGCGCGGCTTGTCTTCGTTCGGCAGATCATGGAGCGTGAGTTTGTATTCACGTAACTGACCGTCGAGAAAGAGGTCGCTCGGGCGTATCGCGTAAGTCTGCATAGTGCCAATTATAGCACGTGAAGGAGAAACGTAGGAATATTCTTGTGTTTCTGTGCTTTACTTTACCTTTACTTCAAATTCTGAACCAGCCTGCTCAACAACAATGACTTTTTGCTTGGCGATATCAGAGGATTTCAAGCCTTCCAAAACTGCAGAAGCATCGAGAGTTGAAGCAACCACAGGACGGACGCCATAGGCTAGCATGAGCTCGCGAGCATCGGATGCCGATGTGCATACAGGTATGATCAACTGTTCTGGACGATAGCCTGACAACATACGAACAACTTCCATGTCCTTGGTCAAAAGTACAATGACCTTTGCTTGGGCCGCACGTGCTTCTGTCAAAATATCGTAGGCAATGAGGGCTGCACGAGAAGAGCTCCTTGGGAAAGCGCTATAGTGGTCGAGCTCTCCAAGCTTTGATTCGGTGTATTTCATGATACGACCCATCATAGTGGTAGCTTCGATAGGATAATCTCCATAAGCTGTTTCACCGCTCATGGAAACTGCACTACTACCATCGAGAATAGCGTTGGCAACATCGGTCACCTCGGCACGTGTAGGGCGAGGATTCTTGATCATACTATCGAGTGCTTGAGTGGCTACGATGGAGTATTTACCCATTTGCAAGGCCATCTCTACCATCTTCTTTTGCATGAATGGGAGCTCTTCCAACATAACCTCTGCCCCGAGGTCGCCACGGGCAACCATAAGCCCATCACAATGATCGAGGATCTCACGCAGGTTATCGAATCCTTCGCGATTTTCGATCTTGGAGATAATCTTACCGTTGTAAGATGGAAATTCTTTTAGGATAGCCCTGATGTCGAGGATGTCTTCCTTGTTTCGGACAAATGAGTGAATGATATAGTCAATGTCATTTTTTGCGCAAAAACGTATAAAGGCCTTGTCTTTATCGGTCAGTGACGGTAGAGCGATATGGACATCGGGAATATTTAGGCTCTTTTTATTCTTGATAAGACCAGAGCTTTTGACTTCACAGAGCAATCCGCGTTCGAGCTTTTCTATAACTACTGTTTCGATAGAGGCATCATCGTAGAGAACTGACTTTCCCACAGGGACTTCATTATGAAAATTTGAATAGCTGACCTGGATGACATTGTCGCCAATAAAAGTAGTGTCACCAGTAAAGACCACCCGATCACCGGCTTTTACTTCGATCGGCTTGTCGATATTTTTGGTACGAATCTCTGGACCCTTCGTATCGATCATGATAGCTACATGAGGGGCGATGCTTCGAATACGATTGATGACTTCGAGAGCCTCTGCCTCGCCCTGATGTGCAGTATTGAGCCATGCCACATCGACACCAGCCTTGAAAAGCGGTGTGAGAAAAGCTGTATCTGATTTGTTATCGGCGATTTTAGCGACAATCTTTGCCTTGCGTGAATTGATCATAGGGCATGTATAGTACAGTATTTTTACAAAAAATCAAGGCTGTTATTCACACCCCCCAGGATTATTCGGAGAAAGGGTCCAGAACCTTACTGCATCATAAGTGGCTTTGGATTACGAGGGTATTTCTCTGGATCAATAGTACGAGCAAAACATGTCCTGCCAATCTGGTGTTTCCAGTTGCTATCCATACCATCGCCGGGATAGACACTCGGATAAGATACTCCGTAATCCCCCGCACCATACGTTCCTCTTCCTTTGGTATCTTGGGTTACTAGGTCAAACGTCGAGCACAGCTCAAATGACATTGGGCCCTTCTTTGTATACCCATAAGCAGAACTGTCTTCTGGATCTATCGGCACAGAGTACCCCGAGAAACTATCTCCGAGTTCCGTGAGTGAAACTGGCACTTCCCCCTTTGTTTGCCACTGACTGAGGACTTGACCCTGGATGTTCTGGAGATCATATATGCGCTGATTGTCGAAACGAATAGCACGTTGCTTCCCTGGCGAACCTACGGCTACAAACCCGCCAATGACGGCGATGAGGACTACCAGTAACCCGGCTCCAGCCAGTGAATAGCGAATGCCCTGACCTTTTTTGGTTGCATCCATTCTGTCGAATAAATAATATGCGAAGATCACGCCTGCGATCACAAGCACGGCGATAACTTTGTAGAAGAATCTGACTGAGATCTCCCCACTCAAATATGTATTGATGAGGGTAATAAGATCGCCGAGAATAGTAGCTCCCGCCAAAAATAATGTCAGATGAATACGCCAACGACGGATCCATAGGTTCATCTTCTCTGGCATCTTGCGGTAGTCGCGATGAATGAACCATTCGAGGATATAGAGGGCTGGAATGAGTACTACGAGCATAGAAATGGGCCAAGCGATAGAAGGGGCGTAGAAGTAGCCAGCCAATCGATCTGGGAAGAGGTAGTCAATGACTTTAAGAGACAGGTTGATAAGTGCCCCAGCCGCTACATAAAGGCCAATGGTCGCGGCTAAGTGAAGGAAGAAGTCCTTGGGGGTTGTTTTGTTGTTCATGGTAATAAGCATTATATCACGTAAAGACGGCCCCAAACTGAGCATTTATTCTCTTCCATCTGAGCTGATTTTCTTTGCTTTTTTGGCGTTTTTCTGCTATTTTTCAGAGCACGTTCTCGAAGTTGCAGTGTTATGAAATCCGATACCAAACGCGCGCATAGCTCAGTTGGTAGAGCACACCACTGATACTGGTGGGGTCCTAGGTTCGAATCCTAGTGCGCGCACCTCTTCGCTTTCGCTTCGCTTAAGCTACGAAGTGCAGGCACAATTAGTTCAAAAGTTTACAGTTTACACTACACTGTAAACTTCTGTGATATTTTCTGACATGAAATTTATTTCATGTCTCTATTGAATTTTTATTTCAAAGTGAGAGAATTATTTTCATGGAAAATACAAATTCTTTAGCGATATTCGAAACACATAAGATTCGCAAAATCTATGATGACACTAGCGAAGTGTGGTATTTTTCTGTGATTGATATTATTGCTGCCCTGATTGAACAAGATGATTTCCAGACGGCACGAAAATATTGGAATAAGTTAAAAGAGCGCCTAAAAAATGAGGGAAACGAGTCGGTGACAGAATGTCACCAACTGAAACTACAGTCTTCTGATGGGAAATTTTACATGACCGACGTAGCTGATGTTGAGACAATGTTACGATTGATCCAATCTGTACCAAGTAAAACAGCCGAGCCACTCAAACTCTGGCTTGCAAAAGTCGGTTACGAGCGATTACAGGAGATGACTGACCCTGAAAAGGCCCTAAACAGATCTAGAGAATACTGGAAAGTTTATTATCACGGGAGAGAATTATTTGCCAAGTTCTAGAAATAATAAATTGTTAAAATAATAGCGCTTTTTTTCTATAATCACTTCATGAAAAAGATTCTCACATTATGTATTGTTTGCGGGCAAGATCGAGTACTTCTTGGCATGAAAAAACGAGGATTCGGTGAAGGTAGATGGAATGGATTTGGAGGAAAAGTGGAAGAGGGTGAAACGATTGAAACCGCGACTAGTCGTGAATTGATGGAAGAAGTAAGTATTGAGTCGGTGAATATGAAAAAGGTTGGTATTTTAGAGTTTTCATTTCAAAATGATCCGAAATTATTAGAAGTTCATATTTTTAAATTAACCAAATTTAACGGGGACCCTGTTGAGAGCGAGGAAATGAGACCAAAATGGTTC
>JBBQVG010000026.1:0-12349 GCA_038211765.1 Minisyncoccia bacterium
GCAAAGTCTTCCATCCTACTATGGTAAAACTTCTAGATGAATACGGTCCTACTGGCAAGGTTGCATGGGTATATAGACACTTTCCTCTAGACAAGCCCGATCCTCAAGGTCGCGCCCTTCACCCAAATGCTGGGCATGAGGCTCAAGCGATGGAGTGCGCGGCCAAGCTTGGTGGCAATGAAAAGTTTTGGCAGTATACCAATAAACTTTATGATATTACTCCATCCGTTACAGGCGAAACTCCACAAGGTCTAGATCAGGCACAGTTACCGATCATTGCAAAAGATATAGGGATAGATAAAGGGGCCTTCAACGAATGCCTTACGAGCGGACAGTTCAAAGACAAAGTTGACAAACAATATCTCGACGGCATCAATGCAGGCGTGAACGGTACTCCCTATGTAGTGATCATCACACCTTCTGGTACAAAGATTCCTCTGGTCGGTGCACAGTCTTACGCTACACTAAAGACCAGCATTGATGCACTCTTGGCTGATACGAGTAAGTAACACAAAGCCACGAACGCACACTAATACCACGAATAGTGTTAACTGTTATACCTACTACTATTGGATCGATAACATCCCGCACCACTCGCAGTTCCTCTCCTTACATTTTCCATCCGCCACCTTTCCTGTCCAGACACTTTCTATCAGTTGTTGGATCTCGCCACGCACCCGAGTGATATCTTCATCGGTTATTGGTAGTGCGATAGTCGGACACCTACCCTTGTCATCTGGCGAAACGAACACTAGGGCTGGCTGGATATTTCGTGTCCTCATAAATGGATCGGCCAAAAGAAGTAACTTATAAAACACCAACTGCCGGAAATATTCACCGTCAGAATTCTTCGTCAAACCCTTGATGGCATTCTCCGACAGTGCCTGACGTGTTTTGTAATCATAAACAAATACTTCCTGAGTAGTATCGAGTATTGCGTCCAATTTTCCATGTATAGGAATGAGTACAGGCTTTCCTTCGAACTCTCCTGCAAACTCCTGCTTAACCCAGGACTCGGTTTTGATAGCGCCTTTTTGTGAAAAATGGCCACCCAACGCCTTCGCAACTGCCGGTGCATTCTCGAGTAATTCTTTTTTTACTGATTCCTTTTCGGCCGAAGGCAAAAGCGATTCATCGAGGAATTCATTGATACCTTGTATAATAACGACTTCAATAAGCTTTGCATTAAATAAACCCGGATCAGTCCTATCTGGTAGCGCCCACACCCGTGACAATGCCAAGTGCATTGCACTACCCTTTTCTGCGGCTGCAGCGGGAGCTTGGGGTAATTTCAAAATACTCTGGTAGAGAAATTTGCTCGGACATTCTATAAAATGGTTCAAGGCCGTCACCGATAAACCTTTACTCATAAGCACTCGCTTGGCCAAATCCGATAGCTTTGTGCGCAGAGCAGAATACGGTGTTCCGCGACGTTCGACAACAGTTTCAATGCCCACGCGTGGAAGAAGCGACTGCGACAGATTATTTTCTGAGATTTCATTCAAAAAACGCAGTGGTGAATACTGAGAACCATCGGATTCTTCCAAGGGCACCATGACAGTCACGTGCCTGCGTGCACGCGTAAGGGCAACATAAAAGAGTCGGCGAACATCCTGTACATCATGAGCTGCCGCTTTCTTCTTGGGCAATATAAATGACGAACCACGATTTCTTCCCATCCAGGCTTCTTCGGTGGCATACGGAATAAAAACGTAATCAAACTCAAGACCCTTTGATCCATGCGCAGTCATAGCTTGTAATGGCAGATCAGGAGTACCTACTGTTACCTTCACTGGCCGTGCTTGGGCAGAAAGTCGGTAGGCCAGCAATTGTTTGATAAGTTCTATCGGCTGACGAATATGACCGTCTCGTGCAATCGATTCACTCAAGGCCACGATCGCCCTCCAAACATGCACGTATGTTGGGTCTGTCGAAACTAATTTTACAAATCCAGACTCCTCTGCTGAGTGGATGATAGCGCCTACAGCACCATCGGCGAGTATGAGGGACCGTATCTTCCTCAAGGAGGGCAGTATTTTTTCGATCTGAGAACCTAGATGCGTCACGGACACGCCCGCAGGTGGAAGAGTTCTCTCCCGATCCGGCTTGCCCGGTTGAGGGAGAGAACTACTTCCACCGAAAGGGCGTGGTGCATGTACCCCACTTCTTAATTTTGCAATCAATTCCGTCGATTGCTCAAATGATAGATCCCACATCCCCGCCGCTACCGTCCTCGCCAAGGCATCCACCCTCGAAGGATCGGCGATATATTCCATCAAATCAAAGAAAAGTGTTCCTATGGGATGATTGAAGACATCAACACTTCTTTCTGAGGAAACACTTATGCCGTGCGTCTCTAGTAGCCGAATGATACGATCCAGGTCACGATTCCTACGCACAATAATAGCCGCAGTGGCACTAGGCTCACTTTTCTGTAATTTCTTCAATTCATTGACCAAGTGGATCTCAGCCGCAGCACTGTTTTCGGCTGTGACTATTTCAAGTGGTCGCACCACATCATCGGCCTTCGCCGACCCGCCCTGCTTGGCGCCTGATGACAACCTAATACGTAGGTCCTTGTGAGCATCGCCTTCATAGTTGTGCTCGATCATGTCCCACGTGGCATCGAGAATACCCTGATGCGAGCGATAGTTCATGTCGAGTGAAATAACTTTCATGGTCGGCCACTTCTTTTGAAGTAAAAGAAAGTTCTCGACCGACGCACCCTGGAAGCGGTAGATGGCCTGCTTCTCATCCCCAACAATAAAGATATTTGGTGTTTCGAAAAACTCGGCAATAAGTCCGATGATAAAGTTCTGCGCGTCATTTGTATCCTGGTGCTCATCGACGTGTATGTATAGAAATCGTTCCTGCACCAGCCGAAGCAGTAGTTCGTCATGCCGAAGCGCAAGTAAGAGCTCAATAATGAGATCGTTGAAATCCATTCTTCCTCGACTCGAGCCTGCCGAGGGTTCCTTCTTTATTTTTTCATATTGTTCGTACACAGTGGCAAAGAGTAGTGTCCGCTCCGCCTTGGCGATCTCCTCCTTTGACTCAGCCTTGAGCTGACCCTTGGTGGCACCACGAGTCGAGAGCGCCCCTGGATCCGATGTAATCCTCCCGATCTCATCTGTAGCAAACGCGCGTACCATGGCCGGAGTGACAGCTTCACGTTTTGATTCATCTATGGAGCGCATAATGCTCGAAAGATACGCATCTGGTTTACCCAATGGTCGCAGATCTGCCAGTGCTGGTGTGGAAATAATCTCACGCACCAGAGACTCTTGCTCTACATCAGTCATCTGCTTCATGTCTCGTAAGTGCACAAAATGGTCTGGGTACTCAGAAATGATCATCGATGCAAAACTATGGAAGGTATGGATCTGCACCTCATGCGCGCGCGTGCCGATGATCTCATGCAGCTTGGTTCTCATGGCACGCACGCCGGCGTCAGTATAGGTGATGGCGAGGATGCCATGCGCAGGAGTATCTGTGCGCTTGAGGATATTGGCGATGCGCAGAGTGAGAATGGTGGTCTTGCCAGTTCCAGGACCTGCAATAACCATGACAGGACCTTCGATCTCATCCACAGCTTTCTTCTGCGCGGCATTGAGACGCGTGTAGGAGGTCTGAAAGGCGTCTGCCAGCGTTTTCTTTTCCAGGGTATTTGTAATAGAAGACGGCTTCATAAGGGCATTTTAGCAGGTTTAAATAAGATTAAATACACATCAAAATTATGATTGCCGACCTAGTTGGGTGCAAATTATCTGACACTATTGACATACCACTAATACTATATTAAGGTTTCGGTAAACGCTTCTTACAAATGAATACTGACTTACTTACGCAAATCGACGCCGATTTCTTATTGGCCGAATACTGCTTGACGATAGTGGACCCCGAGCAATACGTTGAAAAGGTGTCCCAAGGCCTGAGGGCTGCTGGTCCTAGCAGACTTCTTGGTAACGCCTTAATCATGATCGAAAAAAAATATGGACAATGTCCCCTGGCCGGCTTTCTATTTACCCTTGCAGTACTCGAAAGGTTTTCGGTAAAGCAAGGTAACATCGACTGGCTGTCGACGCAGTTCAACCTTGTTCATACCATGGGTAGTGAGGAGGTAGGAAAATACGTAATACCATTTCTCACTGACCCAGTCCAGGAAATTCTGCGCCTTACTGTACTCACAGCAAATCTGCCTTTCTACGATTTCCTGCTGCATGAGGAAAATAGATGGCCTGGATTTATCCTCGGTTCATTATTTCTGATTGGGATTCTTTTGTTTGCCGATGAAAGCAATCACAAACAAGATATAACTGTCGTCCAAGAATAACCGGCGTCCCTTACGAGGGACATCGGTTTTTTTATTCTGACAAGCGAGGATCGCGTGAATGTGTTCTACATTCACGGCGTCCGATGATCCAGCAGGATCACCACTGGGTTCGAAGTCAGAACAAAGAGGTAAATATCTCTTTATTATCCCCAATCGATTTCAGCTTCATGAGTCCCCTCACCTCGTGCTGTGCCCGAATCTGCTGATTTCTGATCTGATTGTCCTTCATCTGTTGATCGCCTTTCTCCCCACTTTTTCAAATATTCATTTGCCTTACTAAAGTGTTTACAACCAAAAAAACCGTTGTACACAGAAAAGGGTGAAGGATGTGCCGCTTCGAGGACCAGGTGCCGAGCTCGATCGATCACGGCACCTTTTTGCTTTGCGTAATTACCCCAGAGGAGAAAGACCAGATGCTCGCGCTCGCTCGAAAGCTTTTTGATGGCAGCATCAGTAAATTCCTCCCAACCTTTTTTCTGATGAGACCCCGGAGTGGCGGCACGCACCGTAAGTGTTGCATTCAAAAGAAGTACTCCTTGCTTTGCCCAGCGTGACAGATCGCCGTTTTGCTCCGGTTTTACCTCAAGGTCGGATTCGATCTCCTTGAAAATATTCTTTAGTGACGGTGGCAGTGTAATGCCTTCGTGCACAGCAAAGCACAAACCGTTGGCCTGTTTGGGACCATGATACGGATCCTGACCAATAATGACCACGCGGACCTTGTCGAACGGACAGAGGTCGAAGGCACGTAAGACATCTTTGGGCAACGGATAGATGGTCTGCTGTACATATTCCTTGCGTACGAAATTAGAAAGCTCCTTGAAATAGGGTTTATCGAATTCGTCGGAAAGTGTTGCTTTCCAGGAAGGCTCGAGTTTGATCTGAGGGAGTGAAGAGGTCACTAGATGATTGTAGCAGAGATTTGTGGAAGTAATCCAAAGCCCTATAATCACCTTACTAAATCACAATCCGGCATATCCGCATAGCCTAATAGTGCTCGGATGGGGCAAAAATCAAAAATTTAACTTCTCAAAATGACTTCTTCTCGCTCGCCTTGTAATATCACAAACTTGTCGCAAAGCCATTGAGAGTCTGTTCATAAGGAATAGTACTTCGACCTTTTTTAAAAAACTCTCTTTTACATTTTTTACTGCGCTCACATAGTCACCATCATTTGAAATAAGTATTGCAGTATCAAATTTTCCTAATGCCGCCATTGTAACCATATCGGTTGCGAGTTGCGTATCCAAATTTTTCTCTTGCAAATTACCCTTTGACCCTCTCAAGTCACCATATTTAACTTGAAGTAGTGGAGATAATTTTTCTATAACAGCATAGTATTGTAAAGCTGTTGAATGTTTCTTGATACCTTTTTCGCCTTCTTCCAGAAGATATGCTGGCGGTCTGACACAGTAGAATCCAACATGAACCAGTTCCCTAGTTCCTGCGAGCTTCTGTGCTAAAACGAGAGGGTTATAGAAACAAACCCAGGATGGATCAGTCATTTTAAGATCATGGAGACTTCTGAATACATTGCTGTTGTCGATAAATACAGCAACTTTATTGAGTGTCATAGCTGGGTTTGAAGATTCCATGACCGCTATTTTACAAGAATTTTATGCAAAACAAAAGAGCCCGAAGGCTCTCTCGTTACTTACCATTGCCGAAGCAGGTGATAAGGGGTTCTTAATTAGTATGCTACGCTAGGTAGTTTTAGAAGTCAATAGCATGGTAGGGTTATAATTCACCCTAATAATTCTTCAACCTATTTATATTGTCATGCTGGCGGATCTTGTCATGAGCCTTGGCCTCTATCTGGCGGATACGTTCGCGTGTGACCCCAAATTCCCTACCAACTTCTTCGAGGGTGTGGGTGATGCCGTCATTGAGACCATGTCGCATCTCCAAGATCTTGCGCTCTTTTTCTGAAAGGTCATTCAAAATAGTATTTACGTGGTCGCGAAGGATACGGCGTGATGATTCCTGGTCAGGAGAAAGGATCTTGTCATCGGCGATGAAGTCCTGAAGAGTAGACTTACCATCATCGCTATCATCACCAACTGGTGACTCGAGAGATACCACATCCTGCTCGATCTTTTCGATCTGATAGATCTTTTCGACGTCCATGCCCATCTCTGTTGCGATCTCATCTGGAAGCGGTTCACGACCGAGGTCTTGGGTCAGACGGCGAACCACCTGCTTGTACTTGGCGATGGTTTCAACCATATGTACTGGCACGCGGATAGTTCGCGATTGGTCAGCGAGAGCACGTGTGATGGCCTGGCGGATCCACCAGGTAGCGTATGTAGAAAATTTGTAACCCTTGGTCCAGTCGAACTTGTCGACTGCGCGGAAGAGACCTAGGTTACCTTCTTGGATGAGGTCTAGAAGCGTGAGGTCTGGTGAGCGACCAACGTATTTTTTTGCGATGGAAACAACCAGACGGAGGTTGGCTTTGGCAAGGAGGTTCTTGGCTTCGATGTCCCCTGCCTGGATACGACGAGCAAGGTCTTTTTCATCCGCGGCGGTAATGAGTGGATACTGACCGATCTCTTTGAGGTACATCTGGATAGAATCGTAGGCAGAGTCAGAACCATGACGTGCGTGGTGCCCAGCGGCTGCTTTCTTTGGGTTGAGGTCTTCTACTTCGAGCAGACCTCCACCTTCGAGCACGTCGACGTTGGCGGTCGAAAGACGACTATAGAGATCGTCGAGGAAAATAATGTCATTTTCGATCTGAGGAAAATCTTTGAGAATCTCATCGTAGGTAACGAAACCACGGTCACGACCCTTTTGAATAAGTTTGAGAGCCTTTTGTTCGAAACTGGCTGCACTAGAGTTTTTGCCGTTAGACTTACTAGCTGGCTTTTTTGAAACCTTGGAGGTTTTTGCTGTAACGGGCTTCTTTTTATTGGCTTGAGATGCACCGTTAGACGACACCCCTCGCTTGGACGCAGGGGCTATAGCGCGCTTTGCTGCGCGTACGGGTTTTTTGGTTTTCTTCATAGGTAAGATTAGTTGGTAAGACCCACAACGTGAGTCAAAAGATACGTAGGGCTATTGTACGACATAGGTCCTTTGAGTGCAAGCAACAGCAACATAAAACAATCGGACGTGTGATTGTCCGTGAGTTTTCCGGAAAACGGGTGGAGCAAATCAGTGGCTCACCAACGTCCGGGTATTGGGTCTATTATACAGGCAAACGTATGGGAAGCCAAATAGTTGCATAAGGAAATGAATAGACAAAATATCCAAAATACGTAGTATTGCAGGTAGAGCCTGGCAAAACGTCAGGCAAACAAAAGGTAACTGTATGTCAAGCCCAACAATACTCGACCAAAAGGCGCTCATTGAACTTCTCAATAAAGAGGACGGGCATATCATGAGTGTCCCCTATATCGTTCAAGGAAACGTCAGTATCGATGGCACGAAAACGCCTCTCAAACACTTCTGTCTCGATAATTTTGCATTCAATGGCCAGCTCGAACTTTCCAACCAGCCGGCATTGAGTTCCGTATCACTGCGTTCCTGTAGTTTTTTGCGCGACGACGGGCTCAACCTCAAACACTGTAATGGTGCTTTTATGTCAATTAGCGCTATGGTGGCTCGCTGGATTGACTTCTACGAGTGTGCATTCGACAATCTCTCACTCCACGAGGTACAGGTTGGACGAAACCTCGACCTGTCAGGCCTTGACCTGGCAGAACAACTGTCTCTGGAAAAGGTTCAGTGTGACAACCTCGAGCTGCATTCGTCGCACGGTGCGTGGTATCTCAAGGTTCCCCTGGTCATGACCGATGATCCAGTGTTCATACGTCAATTTGAGCTGGCGAGGATTCCGGTGTTCGCGAGCACGCGAGCTATTCGTGAACAACTCAACCGACCACCAGAAGCATCCACAGTGCTTGCAAGCTGATTGGTTCGAGTGTCTACAACAGGAGGTAACAAGCCTCCTGTTTTTTATCGGGTAATAAAAATCCCTCTATAAAGAGAGGGGGCGAGAGAGTGTACTGAATTGAAAAAACTAAAGCGTTGTAACCGGTGCAAGTCCGAGCCTGGTATTGACCAGTACAAAACCCCCGGTGTTCGCCGCCCCGATACCAGGAGGAGCTGTATCCTCAGGATCTCCGATCCGATCCGGGGTCCCATTTTTCCAGCGTTCCAGCCACATAGTGCAGAGTTGGTGCATGATTTCATCGAACAGTTTCCCCGCCAGAACTGCACGTTTCACTACACGCAGAACATAGTAACGCCCAACCTCGTAAAAGGGTTCGAGGAATAGCTCCAGCTGGTGAATCTGAAATTGATTGAGCTTCAACTTGACCAGATCCTGATAGTCCTCTTCAGAGATAATTGTTGTCGTATTCATTCTGTTGTAACCCTATCATGGCAAGATCAAAAGTACATACCTAACGGACAGCCAGCAACTTGTGCCAAAAACCCCCTATGGTAATATACATCCATAAACGTAGAAGCTAGCCTGACAGAACGATATGCACCACAGTCCATCGAAAGCGACGGACGCAACCTTTTAACTTTTAATTTTCAGAAATAACTTTCATGCCCAACATCACTCCAGACATCGAAGCATTCGCACGTATCAAAGTTCTTGGTGTTGGTGGTTCTGGCGGCAACGCAGTCAACCACATGATCCAAAACAAGGTTCGTGGAGTTGATTTCCTGGCCATCAACACAGACTCCCAGGATCTGCACCGCTCCATGACCAAGAAGAAGATCCACATAGGCAAGAACCTTACGCGCGGACTTGGCACTGGCATGAACCCAGACCTTGGACGTCGTGCAGCAGAAGAAACCAAGGAGGACATTCAGGAAGTGGTCAAAGGTGCAGACATGGTCTTCGTCGCAGGAGGACTTGGCGGAGGAACATTTAGTGGTGCAAGCTCTGTAGTCGCGCGCACTGCAAAAGAACTTGGGTGTCTGACTGTTGCCGTAGTTACAAAGCCTTTCTACTTCGAAGGACGCCAGCGCTCTCGTATCGCCGAAGCAGCTCTCGAAGAACTACGCAAAGAAGTCGACGCTATCATTGTTATTCCCAACGACAAACTTCTCTCAGCCATCAGCAAGGAAACTACCGTAAAGAACGCTTTTGCGATGTGTGACGAGATCCTCCGCCAGGCTGTAGAGGGCATATCCGATCTCATCACTACTCCAGGTATTATCAATATCGACTTTGCCGATATCCGTACAGTCATGGAAAATGCAGGCTCTGCACTCATGGGTATCGGTATGGCCACAGGTGAAAACCGTGCTATCGAGGCCGCAAAAGCTGCTATCAATAGTCCCCTTCTCGACGTTTCTATCGCTGGTGCAAAAGGCGTACTTTTCTCTATCGCTGGTGGTGAAGACCTCACCATGTTCGAGATCCAAGATGCTGCCAAGATCATTACCGAGTCCATCGACCCAGAGGCCAAGATCATTTTTGGTACTGTCCGCGATGACAAGCTCAAGAAAAATGAGATCAAGATCACTGTCATTGCAACTGGTTTTCCAGAAGGAGTGATCACTGCGGCTACTCGTCCACAACATCAGATACCAGGGGCAAATCCTCTCGCTGAACCAACTATCGGTTCATTTATGAAGAGCGGCGCAAGCGAAAAAGGCAAGATATTCAATCCTGCGCCAGATGCAAAACGTGACGCAGTCCGCGAAAATCCAGAAAAGATCTCGGATATGAAGAAGGAAAAGGCAGAAACAAAAGATGACGATGATGACTGGGGTGCAGTACCAGCGTTCCTTCGACGCTCGAGATTGAAATAATTTAAAAAAACATTCTTTTCGTTCATTCCTAGGCTTCAGATCGATCGCACCGCTACACATTCCCCAGTCGTCATGTTAAAATTTCCTGACTATGATATATGATCTTGCAATTATTGGCGGCGGACCTGCGGGGGCAGCAGCTGGGGTTTACGCTGCGCGCAAACGCCTACGAACTATTTTTATTACAAAGGACTGGCTTGGTCAGAGTAATGTTTCGGAAAAGATCGAAAACTGGGTTGGGACTTCGGCCATCTCTGGTCTTGAACTTTCCCAGAACCTCGAGAAGCATGTGAAAGCATACGCACCAGGTATTGTTGATTTTAGTGAGGGGCATGACTCTGGCGTAAAAAATATTTCAAAAAAAGACAATTATTTCCTAATTGAAACTGGCAAAGATTCATTCGAGGCCAAGACTATTTTAATAACGTCAGGTAGTCGTCGTCGTGCACTCGACGTTCCTGGTGCAAAGGAATACGAACACAAGGGTTTGACCTACTGTGCCACCTGCGATGGTCCGCTCTACTCTGACCAGGATGTTGTGGTTATAGGTGGTGGCAATGCTGGCTTCGAAAGTGCCGCACAGCTTTTGGCGTATTGCAAAAGCGTTACATTACTCTCTCGTAGTGACTACAAGGCCGATCCGGGCACGGTTGAAAAAGTCCTGAGTAACCCCAAGATGAAAGCGTATACCAACATCGCTCCCAAGGAAGTAAAGGGCGAAAAGTTTGTAACTTCGCTTGTCTATACAGACACAAAAACTGGAGTCGATACAGAAATTCCCACTACTGGTATATTTGTAGAGATAGGTTCTATACCAAATACCGACTTTGTGAAAGATATTGTGACTCTGACCGCTTATAACTGTATTGTTACTGACCCACGCAACCAACGATCATCTATCGACGGTATTTGGGCAGCTGGAGATGTCACTGATGGACTCTTTCATCAAAACAACATTGCAGCAGGAGATGCTGTGAAGGCTATCGAGGATATTTATTTGTGGTTGAATACAAAATAGATATACAAATGATACGAAATTACGAATCGATACGAATTATACGAATAGGCCTCAAATACTGACTACGAAAATTTATTAGTAGACCCAACCTTAGCCCGGTCTGTTGTAGGTAGTTTTGAACTTGCCTATAATGACCGTACACTATTGCAGGTACAGTTTTTAGTTCAAGGATAATTTTGTCTTCAATTGTAAAATCTACAATGTTACCCGATCCTGCAATAGATAGTTCTCGACAAAACTTAATATTTTGAGCTTTTAACGCACGCGCCAATACATCCCCGTACTGTTTTTCTCTGGCATACCTCCCAAGTTCGTTGTGAACATCAAATAAAATTCCTGTGATTAGGTATGAGAGCTCGGGATAAACAAGCTTAGATTGCATATTAGTAATATTAGTATTATTAGTTAATAATTTGTATTTTCGTATTATTTGTATTTACACGCGCTCCATAGCCCCACCCTGCCCTGCTGAGCCACTTTTTCTACCTTCTTGAAATTACGTTGCTCTGAATACGGTTTTCCGTAAGTATATTCTCGTGCATAGCCACCTTTGAGCAAGTACTCATTTATGAAGAGTCCGTCTGCACGGTATACGTACGCCAAGTATCGACCATATTTATCCTGTACTTCCCTTTTTGGATTTAGTTTCAACTGCACTGATCGGTGGCCAAGGAGTAACTTGGTCTCATCCGAAGCTTCTTTACCAAAACACTCTGGAGACTTTCGCGGATCGACAGTCTCGGGAGTATTGATACCGAGCATGCGAATAGTGATTTCTTTTTCATTAACTTGTGCGTTGAAAGTATCTCCATCGATGACCCGAGTTACTGGATAATACATCTCCTGATCTATGGGCACCGGTTTAGTATGACCCGTATCTGACGCCTGCACCCAAAATATACTTATCAAGCAAACTACGACAAAAGCACATACACATAAGGCAATTACGGTGTATCTCAGTTTTCTATTATTCATGACTGTGAGCGAGTCATGACCACAATCTTCCTTGGTGTAAGTATACCCTATATATGCAGTGCGTTGACACTAAAGTATTTTCGGTATAAGTTTACGCTGAACAACCGGTTACAAACAACCTTGGAGGTTTGATTGAACAAACGTTTACAACAACAAGTCACTATCAGTGGACCCAATTATTTTGGATTCGAAAGTACGCTTCAGATCGTGCCACAAGACCGTTCTGCAGAATGGCTGTGGAGGAC
>JBBQVG010000027.1:0-12220 GCA_038211765.1 Minisyncoccia bacterium
AAGACGATGGAGCACCTGCACCAGCTCCCATTATTCACCACTCAGGCCAGACCTCGAGACATACCTCGGGGCTCTGCCCCGAGGTAATTGATTACTAACTATATTTATGAAATTTTACCACGTAGTCCCTTTGTTGTTACAAAAGTTTATTTGGGTACCAACAAGGCTTATACTTACAATTTTTGGAAATTTGACCATAAGAAATATTGAAAATGTTGATTTCGTTAATGGGAACGTAATATTTGCATGTAACCATTCTAGTGAGATTGACCCGTTTATAGTTCCTGCATGCTTGTCTTTTTTTAGTAAATTTTCCCCACTTTTTTATCCTGTTCGCGAAAAAGAGTTTTATGATCAGTCAGGTTGGAGAAAGCACCTATTTGGGGGAAGATTCATTAATTTATGGGGAGGTTTTCCTGTGTATACTGGTCTCCGTAATTATGAAAAAGCATTAGTTGACCATATTAAAATATTAAAGGAGGGTGGATCCTTGTGCGTTTTTCCTGAAGGTGGTAGGACGGTGAATGGATGTTTGAGACCGGCTAAGGGTGGAGTGGCATACCTTTCAGATGTGGCGAAATGTCCAATTATACCAGTAGCAATTTCTGGAATATTTAGGACAACACCACTGAGTTTTATAATGGGACTCCGTAAAATAAAGGTCCAATTTGGAAAACCTATCTTTCCAGAAGAATTAAAAATTAAAGTTCCCGCATACGATTCAAAGAATAATGGATTTTATCGTGATAGGGCCCAATACGTAATGTCGGAGATAAGCGAAATGTTACCAGGACTTCTTGTGCCTGACGATGTAGCTGATGACGTGCAATTGGAAAATATTGTACAATGGAGATGAGTTAATTTGGTTTTAGAAAATCATAATTTCACATATGACTAAAAATATATTTACAAAGTTTTTTGGACACAAAAAAAATGATGTTTCAGGGATGAAACAAATACATGAAATTTTAGAATATGTAAGTAGTCATGATTTATATCCGGATACGCCAATTTTAAGTTCGGCAGCCGAACCTGAGACGGTTATGAACAATAAAAAAGTCCTGATGTTTGCCTCTAATAACTATTTAGGATTAGCAACCCACCCTAAAGTAAAGGAAGCCGCAATTAAGGCAATAGAAAAATATGGCGTAGGATCAACGGGATCGAGGCTTCTTACAGGAAACTCCGATATACACTTAGAGCTTGAAAAGAAACTTGCTATCTTTAAGGGCGGCGAGGACGCAATCGTCTTTCCCACAGGTTTTGCAGCCAACATGGGTACAATTATTGGATTGATGAATCCTCTTAAAGTAAGCCCCGCCGCTTTTTTAGATGAGAAAGGTATAATCTTGAGTGACGAGTTAAATCATGCGAGCATAATTGATGGGGCTAAATTTAGTGGTCAAACTAAGGTTATTTATAAACACTGCGATTTAAGTAACCTGGAATTTCTTCTAAAAAAGTATAGAAATAGACGAAAACTTGTCGTCACTGATAGTGTGTTTAGTATGGACGGTGACGTGGCACCTCTAGATAAAATTAGCGAACTGGCAAAAAAATATAATGCTATGACCATGATTGATGAGGCTCATGCAGTAGGAGTTTTGGGCAAGAGTGGGGGAGGAGCCATGGAGCACTTTAACTTAAAGGTTTCTGATGATATTACTATAGTCATGGGTACTTTAAGTAAGGCTGTCGGGTGTAACGGTGGGTACGTGGTAGGGTCGAATGAACTTATAAGATATCTAAGAATAGCCGGAAGATCATACATGTTTTCAACTGCAATGCCACCAGCCATATCCGCTGCTGCCATAGCATCATTAGATTTAATAAAAAATGACCAGTCAGCTAGAAATAGATTATGGAATAATATCACCTATTTAAAAAAAGGTTTTAATAGTCTGGGCCTAAAAGTGATGAAGAGTGAAAGTGCGATTATTCCCGTTCTTATTGGAAAAGATGAAGAGGCAATCAGAATTTCACGATCATTTTTTGAAAAAAACATTTTTGCTCCTTGCGTCAGATGGCCCGTTGTTCCTAGAGGAGAAAGTAGGATAAGGTTCACTGTTACTGCTTCACATACAGATGAACAGTTAGATACTCTCATTGCTGTGTCGGATAAGATAATAAATAACCGAAATAATTAATTCCCGGTGAATGCGTTAAATTTCAGCCTGAAAAAATAAAATGAATGTCATTTATATAATAATATATACAGCAGCGGCGGTGGAGATCATTATGGGAGGAGTCGTTTTATTAAATGACAAAAAAAACAGAATCAATCAACTATTTGCCTTGGTAGCCGGAACTACTGCTGTTTGGATAATTTCAAACGCATTAATAACTCTAGAGCCGAAAGACTTTTGGGTTAAAAATACCTATGCTATGGGCATATTAGTTGCCCCAGTTATCTTAATTTGGGTAATTCATTTTATTACAAAACAAAGAGTTAGTCTTATGAAAGTGTGGATGATCAGTGTTAGCGCGGTTATTTTTGCAGTATTGGCTTACTCTGATCTGGTCGTAAAAGATGTTCAAACAAGTTTACCAAGTGATTTTAATGGAACACTTGGACCACTTTTCCCAATTTTTGCTTTGTATTTTGTTTTAATATGTACTTACATTCTATTTTTAGTTACAAGAGCATTTAAAAATAGTAGAGGGGTTGAGAGAGTGCAATATATGTATATAGCTTTAGGCCTCTACGGATTTGGTGTAACAGCGGCTATTGTTGATTTTATATTACCCTTGCTGGGAGTTAATCTTTTCATAGTTTTAGATTCTCCTAGTTCGATTATTTTGATCACAGCCCTAGGTTTAGTAATACTTAGACATCGTTTATTTAATATAAAGGTTATTGCAACTGAATTACTCGTTTTTTCTCTATGGATTATTATATTGGCTCGAACCATAATTTCAGAAGATTTATTAGATATACTTGCTAATGGTGGACTTTTCTTACTTACAGTTGTTATTGGACTTTTTCTAATCCGCAGCGTCATCAAGGAAGTTCACCAACGCGAGCATATTGAACTACTGGCAACTGACCTCAAGAAGGCCAACGATCGGCTCACGGAGCTTGATCGGCAAAAATCGGAGTTTGTTTCGTTCGCCACACACCAGTTGCGGGCTCCACTTACTGCCATGAAGGGGTATGCGTCACTCATATTGGAAGGGGACATGGGTGTCATGCCTGCACAGGCAAGAGAAGCTATCTCACGCATCTTTGATTCGTCGAAGACGCTTGCATCCATTGTGGACGATTACCTCAACCTCACCCGTATCGAGTTGGGCAGTATGAAATACGCGTTCGAAACCTTGGATTTCAAATTACTGGTACAGGATGTTATAGGTGAGATCAAACCAAATATTGAGAAGACAAAACTGAAGTTTTCTTTCACTGCAGAAGAAGGTGTAGATTTCCGTATTACTGCTGACAGAGACAAGTTGAAGCAGGTGATCGCCAACATCGTTGATAACTCACTAAAGTATACGCCAACCGGTTCTATGAGCGTATCTCTCGCGCTCGACCGTACTGCTCATAAATTTGTATTCAAAGTGCAGGATACAGGTGTTGGTATACCAGCAGAGACTATACCGCGCCTATTCCAGAAGTTTAGTCGTGCTGAGAATGCTAACAAAACAAACATTCGTGGCACTGGATTGGGTCTCTATGTGGCGAAGGAAATCATCACGGCACACCACGGTGATATCCGTGCAGAGTCTCCAGGAGAAGGGAAAGGGTCAACATTCAGCGTTATTATGGATCCTTTTGCCAAGGCATAACAGACAAAGCGCACCGGGTAAGGATGCGCTTGGTTCGTGTGACTGGATCAGTCTTAGTCTTCGGCTGGGGCAGAATGTGAAGCCCAGGTCGCAGCTACGCGGCGCGTACCGCTCGACGATCCGCCGTGGCTGGACGTTTTTGCAACCGCTTGGGTGGGTTGCTTGGGTTGATGAGAAGCAGGAGGCCCCTTAGTGTATGCTTCAGGATGCTCAAGTACATCCTCGAACATCTTTCTGAGCCGTCCCGGCTGAGGAATTTCTAATTGTTCCATGTGCATTTCCTTTTGTTCACTGTTGTTTAATGCATTGTACCACAGTACATACCCAGAAGTCAATGGGCATTGTCAGGCTTATGACACGATGACTTCCTCTACTGCCTTTTTTACATCCATACCGTCAGCTTTGCCGGCGAGCTCTTTCATGATCATGCCGACAGCTTTGCCTGAGGATTTGGGATCAAATGTTCCTTGGGATTTCATGGTATCGATGCGCTGTTGCACGATGATCTTGACTTGCGAGTAGGGCATCATCGATGGAAGGAAAGAGTCGAGAATACCAAGCTCAACTCGCTCTTTTGATGCAAGATCTTCACGGCCCCCTTTTGTGAACTGCTCGATGGAGTCTTTGCGTTGTTTTACACTGCGTTTTACAAGTGCCTGCATTTTGTCATCTGGGAGAAATTCGTCCTTGCCACCACTGGTGAGCATTTCATTGAGTGCTAGAGCGTTGAGTCCGCGAAGTGTCTCTAGTCGGATGGTGTCTTTGGCACGCAAAGCGTCTTTTATTTGATTTTTGATGGTTTCGTGTAGGGTCATAATCCGTAGGATACCATGTAACGTGTAGCTTATCCACGCCAACTCAATGAAAGATACTCAAAAACATCCGCCACATCTTTTTGAAAATGTCAGTCAAAATATACCCCTGGATCTCAAGGGCTGTATCTATATCTGCATCTAGTTTATTTAAATCCATAGAAGTAGGCGAGACATTGCTGTCTCGCCTAGTGTGAGAGACTGAGGTTTAGCCTATTCCACTTGGAGGGCCACCGTCATTGGGCTCATAGTCGGGACCGTAGCTCCCACCTAGGCTGCTAAGTGCCTCAATTATTGCACCGATCATAATTTTCCTTCCGTTGACTTTGGTTGCTTTGCTATGCCGTCTTTACACAAAAGACGGAAAATGAAATTTACCTGAAAGGAGGAGGAACTCCGAATGGCCACCACCGCCGGATATCTGATGCGCGATGACCATCATCGTTATTACCGATAACCATGTCCTTTCCAGGGTATACTTCGTAAGGTGTGTTCATAATGTGCAAGAATACTATAATTAGCGCTATCTATAAGTAGCATACAGGAGTACAAAAATAAGTCAAGAAGCTGTGGATAACTTTTTACTTGGGATACTAGTCTAATAGATCCAATTTCTTGGCAAAGAATGATAAAACAAGCGCCTGGGTTTCTACAAATTTAGCAACCGGTTTTCCAGAACCATGTCCGGCATCAGATTCTGTAAAGATAAATACCGAATTCTGCTTATTTGTTTCATGTAGTAGCGCCGCCATCTTTCTCGCATGTAACGGATCAACTCGGGTATCCTTATTTGCAGTTGTAAAAAGGAAATTGGGGTATTCTATCCCGACCTTAACGTTGTGGTAAGGACTCCACTTGAGAATATTTTCCAATTCACTTTTCACTTCAGGATTGCCATACTCATGGATCCAGCGGAGTGCCATCCCAAATTTTGGAAAGCGGACCATGTCAGTAAGAGGGACTCGGGAACATACTGCCTTGAAAAGGTCAGGCCTTTGTACAGCTACAGCAGAAACTAATAGGCCCCCATTACTTCCGCCAAGAATCCCTAAGTGATCATTGGTGGTGTATTTCTTACTAATAAGGTATTCTGCCCCGGCAATAAAATCGTCAAAACAGTTTTGTTTTAGTTCCTTGATACCAGCCTTATGCCACATTTCTCCAAATTCTCCGCCACCGCGGATGTTTGCTATGGCATATATACCTCCTCTTTCAATCCAGGGCACAAAACCTTTGGCAAAGTAAGGGACTTCGCAGTTTCCAAATCCACCATATCCATAAAGAATAGTAGGATTGGAACCGTCAAGTTTAAGATCCTTTTTGTGGAAGATAAACATGGGAATCCTCTCCCCATCTTTGGATGCGTACCATTCCTGCTTTACTATGTAATCTTCTGGATCGATAGGGTTGTCCATCTTCCTGTAGTCCTCAAATTTTCCGGAGCTAGCGTATCTCCTTCACGTCTACCATTGGGATTGTACAATTGTATAGCTATCCCGTCCAAACCTTTTTTCATATAAAGAGCACTCTGATCTTCGTCCGGTTGACGTTCGGTATAAAAATACTTTCCTTTTACCGGCAAAGGTACTGAGAAGGATACAGTCTTGAAACCTCGGGTGAGCTCCTCGGAAAATTTTGAGAATTGTTTATCTTTTAGGTGTACATCCACAAATGCATTTTGCGCACTGATCCATTGTTTCACTTCTTTATCAGAAGCATCTTCGAGCCAACGATAATGATCTGCCACCCTGATACCGGCAACGGTGTCAATAACAGGTTCTTTATTTTTAGACGATAGCATAATCAACTATTCTAGCAGATTTTTATTAAATAACTTTTAAGGTCTTTAAAAGTCGATCAAATCTCTAACCTTGACGCCTAGGGCGTCCGCTAGTTTGCGGAGATTGAAAATAGTAATGTTCTTTTCGCCGCGTTCTATCATGCCCACATAGGTGCGGTGGACTTTTGCTTTTTGACCAAGCTGTTCCTGTGAAATACCGAGTCTGTCGCGTTCCGCTCGGACTTTTCGGCCTATGAAGATGAGATATTGCCTATTGAGGTTTGCCATAGTTTGTATAAGTAGAATAACTGCAAGCCTACCACAGTTCTACAGACTATAGGTAGCGTATACAAAGAGTTTTCGCCTGTGACCTTCGTGGGGGTCGTCGATCAGGATTTCTTTCTGCAGTGGCAGGGAAGGAAATTGGAAATCGCAGGTTACTATCTTTGTTCCTGGCTTGCAGGATTTTTGCACATGAGGCTCCAGCATCGCCAATGTAGCAGGCAGGAGGTAGCAATATACATGAGTGGCCGCCGAAAGGTCGGCCGAAAAGATATCCTTGTAATGAAGCGATATAGGCAATCCCGATGTGTTACATTTTGCTAAAAGGAATGGGAACCAGTCATATTCATAACCGACCCCACGAGCTCCCGAAGAAACTACTGCCGCTTTGAGAACTTTACCATTGCCACAGCCGAGGTCGTAGACGATGCTATCTCCCGTGAGTTCTAGCGCTTCAATGATGGCACTGATAGCTTTTCCTGGTGTAGGTATAAAAGGCGCTTTACCAATAATATTTTTATATATCTGCGGGATAACAAGAAAACAAAAGATGAGCGAAAGAATGGCTATTGCGATTAGGGACATGATAAGCATGCGTTGATTATAAAACATTTGGTATGTAAACTGTACCCATGACCCCATCCTTTACCGCCATCATCATAATCGCCGTTATCATAATCATTGTTCTTGTGGTCTTGCTTTTGAGGCGCCCAAAACAGGTGGAAGCACCAAAGCAGGACGATACTGGTCTCAAACTGATCCTCCAACAGATGAACGAGCTCACTCGCACTGTCGACCGCAAGGTCGGGGATCTGACTCGTACGGTAGACACAAAGATCAGTGAATCATCACGCAATGTCCAGGACTCCATGAAGAATCAGCTACGCGAGTCGTCTGACCTCATACGTGAAGTAACGAAAGGTCTGACAAAACTAGACGAGACAAACCGTCAGGTAGTCTCTTTTGCCGATCAGCTGCAAAATCTGCAGGATATTCTCAAAAATCCAAAACAGCGCGGCATTTTGGGGGAATATTATTTGGAGACATTACTGAAAAATGTCTTGGCACCAGGCCAGTACCAGATGCAGTACAAATTCCAAAAAAAGGAAGGGGAGGCCGGAGACGTCATAGTCGATGCAGTGGTATTTGTCAAAGACAAAATCATCCCTATTGATTCCAAGTTTTCATTGGAAAATTACAACAAACTTTCAGAAGAAAAGAATCCCGTCGAGCGCGAAAAATTGGAGAAGACTTTCGTCAATGATCTCAAGTTACGTATTCAAGAAACCTCAAAATACGTCCGCCCAGCCGAAGGGACTATGGATTTTGCTTTTATGTTCATCCCTCATGAAGCTATTTATTACGATCTCTTGGTCAATAAGATCGGTATGGTAACCGAGGAGACAGACAACCTCATCCAACGTGCCGCCTCAAAGTACAAAGTGATCATCGTCTCGCCGACCTCATTCCTGGCATATCTGCAGACGGTTCTCCAAGGGTTGAAGGCCATGCAAATCGAAGAGACGGCAAAAGATATCGTGAAGCGGGTGAGTGAGCTCGGGACTCATTTGAAAAAGTATGAAGAATATCATCAAAAGCTCGGTATTTCTTTGGGTACTGTGGTCAACCATTACAACAACTCAGGCAAGGAGCTCAAGAAGGTAGACAAGGACGTGATGCGCATAACAGACGCTTCTCCAGGTATAGAGGTGGCAGCTATAGAGGGTCCGGAGGCGGGGGAGTAAATCCTCATTGCCTATAGCAATTTTTATGATATAAGTAACCCGAAAGGGTCTTTATATGAACGAATCAATAAACTTGCGAGTCTTTCGCGACCCGCATGCTCTGCGGTCGGTATGTCCGCCTTCTAAGAAAATTGTGCTCGTGGGCGGCTGTTTCGACTTGCTCCATGTGGGTCATGTACATGTCCTTGGACACGCTAAGGCTCTGGGAGAAATCCTTGTCGTCGCCGTTCTCTCTGACAAGTACATACAATCCTACAAAGGAAGGGGGCGACCGATAATCCCTGAAGAACAACGTGCGCGGTTAGTGATCAATCTCAAACCCGTCGATTATGTTCTAGTTTGCGACTGCAGCTCTGGTGACCACAATCTTCTTGCTGTCGTGCAGCCTAGTGTCCTCGTCTTTGGAATTGAAGATGACGCTTTCCGACACGAACGGCGGAAGCAAAAGGAGATCGAGATCACTACACGATTTCCAAAAATTCTTGTTGAGTACGTGCAGCGTCATCCGAATTCTTCCATCTCAACATCATCAATTATAAGTGCGGTGACAGATCTTGGGTCAATTGTAGCCAAGTAATTGTGCTGCACGATGCAGGAAGAAAGAATCCCTAATGATATTGAATCCGGTGTTGTAAAACTTTACGCCATCGTCTTTCAGGATCCGCTCCTGTCGTTCGAATTGTGCCAAGGCTTCCTTGAATGGAAGCCATTTTATATACTGACCGTTTTCTCTCTCTTTTTGAGTGGGTGTCGGAGTCCCTTCATTTACTACTTCCCCAATGAAACCATGGGTAATGTAATGTCTTGAGTTTCGCCCTCGATACTCCTCAGTCACACCAAGTTCGTGAGTAAACATAGGCGTTAACCCCGTTTCCTCCTGGCATTCACGAAGTGCTCCCTCGCGGATGGTCTCACCAGATTCAATGCCTCCCCCTGGTAAAAGAAGGAAGGAATGGACCGTGTTACCAATCACTGCTACGAGGTCTTGCTTTATTAGGACGATTTTACTCACAAGGCGCTCATTCCAATGGGACCCGCTTTCATAGGGGGAATTTGGATGAACATCATTATCTTGGAGAGTGAGGAGGTAGTTCATTGACAGGGTAAAATAATAGTGATAATTTTTTTCAGGATACCATGAAGGGTTAAAGAATGAAAGAAAAACTTATTGTCTGTCGTCACGCGGAATCTCTTGAGGATGTTGACAAGACTGTGTATGACCATATTCCTGATTTGCAAATCCCGCTTACTCCGAAGGGGAGAGATCAGGCCCATTTACTTGGGGTCGGGCTTTGTCAGATGCTGCAACCGTTCAGAAAGACTACATTTTTTACCTCACCGGGTAAAAGGAATCAGGAGACGTTAGAAATTGTGCTCCAGGTCCTGCCAAAAGAGTTGAGTTACGCTCTATTTGTTGATCCTCTTATTGTTAAGCAGGATTGGGGTCCAATCACTACCTTCAACCGCCCTCTAATTGAAGAAGCTCGTTACCGAACTGGCGTCCTCAGGTATGCTTTTCCTGGTGGAGAAAGCGCAGCAGATCTTATTTGGCGATTGAAGAAGTTTGTCTGGACGAGAATACGAGTCCTCCAGCAGGGTACAGGCCATGATCTGGTGATTGTTGCTCACGGTTTCGAATTTCGTGTATTGCTTATGCTACTATTGGGTTGGGAGGAGAATTATTTCGAATCATTGGCGAACGTCAATAATTGTGAACACAGGATTCTAACTCGAGAAGAGAGTGGCACATACACGCTCCATCAACCTTTGCGACAGCATGGCAGCCCCGTAACTAGGACGGGTTGTACCACATGAAATGCTGAGTGGTGATAGTGAAGAGGCGTTTGGTCATGTTCACAGCCGGGTGGCAAATCCCGGCTTTTTCTTACCAGGAAACTCCGCACGGGCTCACACCAGGGTGATCAACACATAAGGGAGGGGATGAATGGGTCAACAGTAATGGCACTTTAGTTAGCTAAAGTGGCTAGATTGTTACTATGAGGAGGATTAGTCTTTGTAACCATTAAAGTAAACCCCTTGCGAAGATAAGTAGAGTCTGGGGAGGAGGTCATTGTGTACAATTGTTGCCTTTTTTACATCCTCATGTATAATACTTTCCACTATGGAAACCAAGGAATTTGCAGTTATTCAGACTGGAGGCAAGCAATACAACGTCTCAAAGGGCGATGTTATCACCATCGAGAAACTTTCTGATACTCACAAAGAGGGTGATTCTGTCATTTTTGACCAGGTCCTGCTCTGGGATAACGGCAAAGACACCACTATTGGCACTCCTTTTATCTCCAAGGCTTCAGTCAAAGGCACCATCACCGAGATCGGCCGCTCTCCAAAGGTTATCGTTGTTCACTACAAACAAAAGAGCCGTTACCACAAGAAAAATGGTCATCGCCAACCTTTCTTCAAGGTCAAGATAGACGCACTCAAGTAGTTAAACAGTAAACAGTAAATAGAAAAGAGTAAAAGGTCGCAGAAATGCGATTTTTTGGTGCAAGTAATTGGCGCTAGTAATCAGGTGGAATTAGTTGTAAAGTTATGTCATGGAACCATCACCTGACCCATTCAAGGACCTCGATCTTACCAAGATCAAAGGTAAGTTTCGTGGGTGGACATTCCTTATTATTATTCTTGCTGTAGGAAGTCAGTTTGTACCTGAAATTTTGAATTTTATCAATACTAATTCATTCAATATGATATATGTAATAGCTTTTATTGTCCTTATTATTATCCTGGTCTCCATCAAGCAGGTGAACCAGTATCAACGTGGAGTAAAATTCACTCTCGGTAAATTCACCAAGATCATGGAACCTGGCTGGAGGCTTGTAGTTCCTATTTTCCAGTCATATCAGAAAGTCGACATGCGCGTAAAAGCCGTCAATGTACCTGATCAGCAGGCCATCACCAAGGACAATATTTCCGTAACAGTAAATGCGGTCATCTATTACAAGGTCATCGAGGCAAGCAAAGCCATCCTCGAAGTTGAGGATTTCTACTATGCGGTCTCACAGCTAGCGCAAACCACAATGAGAAATCTGGTGGGTGAAGTTGATCTTGATGAACTTCTTTCGAAGCGTGACTCCATCGCCGACAGGATCAGGAATACCGTGGAAGCAGCTGCAAATGCCTGGGGTGTAAACGTCAATTCTGTGGAGCTCAAGGACGTAACCTTACCCGAAGAGATGAAACGTGTGATCGGGAGACAAGCCGAGGCAGAACGAGAGCGCCGTGCCGTCATCATCCAGGCGGAAGGAGAAGTCGTGGCTGCAGAGAATATCTCCAAGGCTGCTGGGATCCTCTCGCAACATCCGGGTTCACTTCATTTGCGCACCCTTCACTCCATCAACGATATTTCGTCAGACCAGTCCAATACGATTGTCTTTGCGGTACCTCTAGAAGTCTTGAGGGCGTTCGAAAAGGTGGGGAAGTAGATAGAGGAAAAAGTAAAACAGTAAACGGTAAACGGTAAACGGTAAACCGTCAATGCCTATTCTGTAGGGCATTTCTTATCGTCTCTCCATCCACATATTCGAGCTCAGCTCCAGTCGAAATACCTCGTCCGAGAAGTGAGATTTTCATGGGCTTATCTTTGAGCAGATTTTGAATAGCTTCACTCACGATCTGGCTGGTATGTTCACCGTCCGGTGTTGCGTTCAGAGAAAGAATAATCTCCTTAACATCATTCAAAGAAGAAACATATTCAAGGAGTTTTTGCAGGCGAATGCGCTTTTCTGGTTCCTTGTCGAGGATAGGTACCGTGCCGCCCAGGATAAAATACAGTCCACGATAGGCACCACTCC
>JBBQVG010000028.1:0-12153 GCA_038211765.1 Minisyncoccia bacterium
TGTGGTAGTGAGCATCGTATGCATTGTGGTAAGTCTTGGTGACGGCCATCCCACTAGTTTAGTATGGAAACCGAGGGTTTCCAAACCTTCCTACAGAGTCATCGTGGCAGAGCCACGAGGAAATCCGCTTCGCGTATTATAAGTATAATATAAATCAATGAAAAAAGACTTTCAAAAATGGCATGATAAGAAATCGGTGGTTGACCAGATAGAAAAAAGACCCTTTTTCCACGAGGGAGAGATTTGGTGGTGTACTCTCGGTGTGAATGTCGGATTTGAGCAGGATGGCGGAGGTGAAGACTACCTACGTCCTGTTATCGTCTATAAGAAATTTAATAATGAAATTTTCTGGGCAATTCCCTTAACTCATACGGATAAAAAGACTAGATACTACTTTCAGCTCACAAAAGAGGGTGACTCTCCAACCAGTACGGCTATTTTGTCACAAATACGCTTAGTGGACGCTAGACGTTTGAGCCATAAGCTCGAGGTTAATGTGAGTAAAGAAGATTTTGCTGCCCTAACGAAAAAATTCAAGGCATTGCTACCCTGAATCTTTCTTGTTACCTCTGCCTTGCGACAGAGTCGGGCCGAAGCCGTTTGTATTTATAGACTATCATAACGGCAGAAAATTGCAAGCAGTTTGTGGTCCTATGAATAACCTGAGATTATGCGAGTATTACGACGAAAAAGATTCCAAACGGTTAATTACCTAAGGAGCCTTTTTCTCTGTCTCAATCTCGGCTCTTATGTGTGAGATGCTGACAAATCCTGCATAATAATACATTATGTAAGACAACTTCTTTGTTCTTTATAATTCAATCAAACTGAAAAATACTTGTTGACACAAGCAGTTTGGAAAGAAAAGTATTTCTTTCGGAGAATTTTGAAGTAAGATAGAAATGAAGATACACGCCATCATCGACACTCTAGTACACACTTGTATTCGAACTAATCAATTCTAACTGGCCGGGTGGGACGCTGTTGGAACCTATTTTAGCTTATCCAAATAGTAATTAATATCCCACTCATCCTTAATCAATAATGCCGTACCTCCCAGTTCCTGAAACACTGAACAGGCATTTGGAGAATTATCTATTAAGAAACAATCCTTGATCGATACGTCTAGAGATTTTGCATACTCCATAAAGGTCGCACCTTTCGAATCATCTTTCAGTTTGCCGACCAAAAACGAATTGTTGATATGATCAAAATATTTATCAAGTCCTAATGCTGGTACAGTAAATCTTGTAAAGCTATCCATATTACCGGTCACAAGAACAGCAGTATACTTTTGTCGCATGGAATCTATTTTTTGAAGAACAGCCAAGGAAATCTTCATGGTCTCGCAATCATTCACAAATAATTTCCACAAAGGTTCATACTGTAAGCCAGCCTTATCAGCAAGCAAATGATTGACCTCTTCTGCCGTATACTTACCCCTCATCCAATCGTTCACAAGTCCATTCGCTTTTCCAAAAATCAGACTTTGGACAACTTCAAATTTATCCGCAGGAAGACTTCTCCAGTATTTATCGAAACAAATAGTTCCATCAAAGTCAACAAATAGTATTGGTTTATTTTTCATAAAATAATTTGCTGCGGGACGTGGACGATGTCAGAACCTTGAGACCCAAACTTCATCGCGTAGTCACATCAGTATACACCTTCTTCAAAAGAAGGTCCGCATGTCGGTGTGATGAGTGTCGAGATGATCTCTTGGACACAGTTGCTAATATATCAGGACTCCAAAAGCGGAGAAGGTGGAACTCTTTGCCCCGAGAGGCAAGAAAGTGTGCGCGATTAAAGAAAAAACCTTCCAAAGGAAGGTTGATGACTGCAACTGATGCTAACGTTCCGGAGTATGATGCTACGAGCGAAAGCGGCGATTGACGCTATAAGCCATACTCTCTTCAAACGCCATAGTTTCGGGACTGCGTTCCTTTGCCCTTTGGAGAATAGGCCCGTAATCCGCCTCTTCAGGATTCGGTTGCTGTGCCACATCCTCCGTAAAATATTGCACCACATCCGCTTCAAAATTTAACCGTAAACATTCCAAGTAAATGTTTAGCCTTGATGCAGTTGCTGCGTTCCCTTGCGATTGCATATATCAATACCTCCTTTTACTTCTATTATTATACTAAACATTCGTTCACATTGACATCAGATGGTCTGCTACTTGTCTACCGAAATTCTCATCATGAACTGACTAACCTCGCCTACAGATCGCATTCCTTGCGGAGAGCGGCTTTGTTATATCTTTTCTTCTCCTTCCACAAGACGGTTTAACTCTCTTATCCACACCAACTTCATTACGGAAAACGTCAGAGGCGGCATTTCTGCCGCCTCGAGGCCGAAGCCGTTTGTAGGTATAGACTACCATGAGAGGGTGAATCTTACAAACTGAGCGGCAGGTGGAAATCTTCCCAAAGGATGTTGATGGGAACCCGACCACATCCATTCTTCAGATTCCGATTAAAAAGCTTTTGACAAACCGGAAAGCATCCCTATCTTTCCTCGTCCTTTTTGAAGCTGATTGCGATCCGAATAAAAAACGCAAACGCTGGCAGCGCTAAGCGCGCACCCGCGGCAAGGTTTTAGGAAATCAACCGGCTGTACAAAAGGCATGGAACCTGCTACATTCGGTTCCACGATGTCTTCGTTGGGTTTTCGACGAAACATCGGTTCATCGCCCCACTCTGCCGTAAACAGAGTGGGGTATCTTTTTGCCAAAAAAAGCGCCGCCCATCCTTTCGGACAAGCGGCACCGTTCCATACAGTTTTCCAACAGGAAACGCTGGCTATAACCAACGACTTATTTTATCTGTTTCGATGAGCTTGGTTAGGACAGCGAGCACGAAGCAAAGCCACGTGATCAGAAGATCATGTGGTAAATGCCCTACCGAGGTTAAAACAAGCCCAACGCCTGCTTTGGTAACGTGACTAAGGTTTCGCGCAGTAGCACGAAACCACCTTTTTATACTGCGGGTGACCGATCTCATTCTTTACTCCTGGGTTTTCAGGTTTCGAGATGACAAGCGCCGCTTCGGTCGAAGAGAACGCTCGCTCGCCTAAAGTCTATTCCAGCGCCGTAAACGCCAGCACAGCTCAGGCTACAACCCATTAAGAATGATGGGTCGATGAACTATTTTGCCGACAAAAGACAGTCAATTACAAGCAAATAATGAGACATTGTTTTCCAATAACTGGACATTTCCCCATACAAGAAGAGCGTCTGCGGTACAAATGCGACGAGAGAGTTGTCTCAATTCATTTAACAAGATCTTTGTTTACCTGTTTACCGTTTTGGGCAAGAAGTGACGCCTACTCAGGTAAACAGCGAAAAGTTAGGATCGAAAAACCGCTACACAGAGCGGTTATTCGACATGGGCAAAAGTGTCTAAAAAACGACGGCTGGCCGGATGGGACGCTGTGGGAACCTTAATTGACAGTCTTAAGCATCATATCACTATAAGAAACTGACACGAGATCATTGTTCGAAATACTAAGCAAACTCATATAATCCTTACACTGCTTATAAAGTTTTTCCTTTCCAATTGAACCATCTTTATCAATGGCTTCAATTTCAATGAATGACCCCAGGCTTTCAATAATATCTATATGAAATTTTATATTCTCTATAAAATAAATTTCTCTTTTTTTGTCCACAACAACAAGTACTCCATTTGCGTTTATTAAAATATCCTTGAGACTTGAGTCTGGTTCACTTTTATACAAAATAATTTTTGATTCCTTTGGACCTTCTTTATTTTCTCTATCATAATAGATGAGAAAATTTTCTATATTTCCTTCTCTTAATTTCAATCTGCCAGAATTAACCTTAAAATACGTATCTACCTGATGGTCAACACCTTTAAAATTAGCAAATTTACTTTTTAAAATTTCTTTAACTTTGTCGTGATTAGCACAACGTGCTTTAATTTCTACATTTAAATGTCCCATAATGTCTTTATACTAGCACAAAAGTTATTTGCTGCGGGACTTGGAATCGAACCAAGATTAGAAGCTTCAAAGGCTCCTGTCCTACCATTAGACGATCCCGCAATTGGCAACATCGAAATACTAGCGCGGAAAGGCCAGTAATTCAAACCTATCCACATAATTCTAATCGTTTGTAAAACTGCTCCCTAAGTACAGGAGGTAGTCTTTCTAACTTCTTTAGGACCTTACTATGAAGTTTTACTACCATAATTAATTTTGTACGAATGCGCGTAGCTCATCTACTGAATTAAAAGTTAAGATATATATGTCAATCAAGCTGTAAAAGTTGTAGTTTATTACTCTAAATCGCCCGAATCCTACCCGCACACCTTCACCACCGCAAGCTCCAGCGGCAATGTTTCTATGCGTGCTCTACCGACACCTTCGGCCGCCTCGAGAATGATACTTAGCATCTGTGGGGAAAGGGCTTTCTTCTTGGCCTCCCCTTCTATAAATAACCAATCATCTGGAGAAATACGATCTTTGACTGTTGCGTGCGATGCAGGAGAATGTTGAACAAGGAGAACAAAACGAAGTTTTTCCAGAACGAGAGTTACGAACACGTTCATCGAGACTCCCGCCTTCTCTGCTTCACCTACCGCAGAAAGTGCCTTGTCACTATCCTTTGCAATGAAGTTTTCTACGAACTGATTGACTAGACCTGCCCGTGGTGCACCGGTGATAGCTTCTACTTCTTCGCGACTGAGCTTCTTGTCCTTTGAAGCAGACAGGACTTTCTCCAGAGTACCTAGAGCATCACGGAAAGATCCGTCCCCGAGAAGTGCGATCAGATCTGCGGCACCAGCATCGAGCAGTGCACTTTCTTTTTTTGCTACACTGAGAACCTCGGTACGGAGTATTTCGCGTGATGGTTTGCGGAATGAAAATGTCTGACAACGCGAAATAATAGTATCCGGTACTTTGTCGAGCTCGGTTGTCGCCAAGATGAAAATGACATGGGCAGGGGGTTCTTCGAGGGTTTTGAGAAGTGCATTCCATGCATCTTTGGAAAGCATGTGCACCTCATCAATAATGTAGACCTTGAATGGTGAAGAAAACGGCAAAACCGAAACATGTTCTCGGATCTCACGGATGTTATCGATACCACGGTTCGAGGCGGCGTCGATCTCGTAGACATCATCGTCAGCCGTTCCCACTGACTTTGCAAAAATACGTGCCACACTGGTCTTGCCCGTTCCTCGACTGCCCGAAAATAGGTAGGCATGAGCGATGCGCTTGTTGGTGATGGCATCTTCGAGAGCCTTGACGATATGATCCTGACCGACGACTTCACTCCAAGTATGAGGGCGATATGTTCGATATAAAACTGGCATGCAAGAAGTGTACAGTGCAAAGTAAAGGGTCGCAACCGTCATCCATAGACGACAAACCCCCCACATCCGGAACGGTTCGCCTAGGCCACAAATATCTGGATAAACGTCTTGCAATAGTCTTTCACCACCTTCGAAACGTCTTTGGAGCTACTTGTCTCCATCAGCTTCACCCTCAACTCCTTTGCTCCATCCCACCCAGAGACATAGGCTTTGAAGTGTTTCTTCATTACAGAAAAATTCTTTATTCCAGTAAAAGTCTTTTCGAATAACTTTGCATGATCAACCATGATCTTTAGTCGCTCTTCTGGAGTTTTTGGCTTTGCATCCTTATCTCCCTTTTTGTGAATATTCTCGAACAGCCACGAGGTACCAAAGATGCCTCGGCCTATCATGACACCATCGCATCCATACTTTTTTGTTTTTTCGAGGGCATCTGCGATAGTTACGACGTCGCCATTACCGATAATCAACGTCTCTGGGGAAATTTCATCCCTCATTCTGATTATCTCCGGCATCAGTTCCCAGTGTGCTGCCACCTCTGACATTTCTTTACGGGTTCTCAGGTGAACGGTAAGGGCTGGTAATCTCAATCCAAGAAGCGCCTTCAACCAATCCATCTCTACTTTGTTGTAGCCTACGCGAGTCTTTACAGAAACAGGCAAACCTCTGGCACCTTCGCGAGCAGCTTGGATCACTTCGATTGCCACTTTTGGATTCTTCATGTGAGCCGCACCGCCGCCTTGTTTCTCAACAGCTCGGTCTGGACAGCCCATGTTGATATCGAGACCATCGAATCTAAGTTTCTTCACAAGTGCCGCAGCCTTTCTCATGGCCTCCGGATGACCAGTGAAAAGCTGGGCAACTATAGGACGTTCGACTTTTGAAAACTTGAGATCATGTAAGAGCACTTTACGGCCAGGAGAAACTAGGCCGTCGGCAGAGACAAACTCTGTCCACAATACATCCGGTTTGCCCTGCTTGGCTATCAGTTTACGAAAGACAGAATCTGTCACATTGGCGAGTGGTGCAAGCACAAAAAATGGCTTAGGTAATGAGTCCCAGAATGTTTTTGCGCGTTGTGGCTGATCAGAAACCATAGAGAAGGAGTCTACCCTATCTAGCCTTTGCCAACAACGTCAACACATCCTGGTCACGCAACTCGCTTCCCAGAACAACGACAGCATAGACTTCTTTTTGTGGACCATGAGCAAAGAGCGCTACGCCTGTGCGATCTGCTTCTGGAGTATAGCCATTTTTGCCACCAAGATATGTAGACCAGCTCAGAAAATGAGTAGGGTTCACCCACGTATGTGCCCGTATGGTTCGTGTCTTTTCCCTAGTTATCTCCAAAATACGCGGATCATTTTTTCTGATCCAGTCGATGATCAAGGCCAGATCATTGGCAGAAGAAATGTTATATGGCGAAAGTCCGGAGGCATCAGCAAAATATGTGCGGTATGCACCTATAGACTGAGCAAAATCGTTCATCTCACGAATAAAGTCTTTTCGTCCATAAGCGAGTGCAAAAGCTTCAGCGGCATCATTGCTAGAAACCATGAGAAGCGGGTAGTAGAGATCATTGGCGGTGAAGGTCTCCCCCGCCCTGAACTCTGCTGTATTTCCATACGTGGCCATGACATTGCGTCCCACAGTAATGCGCTCATCCGGATCTGTGACCTTGCGAGCCACAATAGCCGTAACTAATTTTGTGAGGGAAGCGATAGGTACTAGCTGATCGGCGTTTTGACCCAGGATGAATTCGCCGGTAGTCAGATTCCTTACTACATATGCAGAAGCTGTGATAGATCCCGAAGGAGAAGGTGGCAGAAGCTGATTCGCAGAGTTGATGACATCTTCTTCTTCAACAGCACTGTAACGAATTGTTCTCGAAAATCCTGATATGGTAGTGCCATCTGCACCAGGAACCGGATCATCAGAAGTGACAAGATCAGAGAGTATGGGAATATGGATGGAAACAAAAAATGAGGGAAGACGTGGCTTCAGTATTATCCAGGCACGAGCGCCCCCATAGGCAATAGCAATGCCGATCACAATGGCTAGAAGCCCTCCGAACACCAACGTAAAAAATTGTCTCATGTACATATCATCTTAGACTACGGCGATGAAATGACAAGCTCTCTAGACCTACTTTACTTCGCGAAAAAATATATTTGAGCCATAACGCACATCTACATATTCGTACACGGGAATGCGACCCTTTGGTTTGGCCACCTCGAGCGCATGATTCCAAAAAAGTATCAGATTTTCTAATTCCAGTGAGAGAGGTCGGGTGTTATTAAAATAAATCACTGTAGTTGCTCTATCATCCTTATCGCTCCCCTTGACGTAAGCCTCGTATTCGCCTTTATCTTTGAAGAGAATAGCTTGGATGGCAATATTACTTTTCTTCATTCCAGCATAAAACTCTTGCAAGGCTTTGAACTCCTCTGTTGAAGTGGCCACTTCTTTTGCAGCAGGTGCATAATAGAGGTTGTAGCCATCGACACTGCTAGAAGCTACTTGCTCATAGAGTAGGCCACTTGCGTCAGCAAGAAGGCAAGCCCCATGCCTATCGAGCGCCAGTTTACCTTCATCAAAGTCAGGAAATGTCTGACATACTAGTGCACCGGCTTCTTTCTCTTTTACAGATATAGTAATACCGGTAAGTTTGTTACGCTTTACCTCTACACCCTCTATACGCGGAGAAGCTGTCATGGTCGATTTTACTACATCAGATTTTGAATACAAAAATACATTTGAACGTGAAAAAAGATTTAGATAATCTCCCTTTAGTGACTCTTCCGCTGCAGCACGGACGGAGCCAATAATATCCTGACCTGCTCCCCTCACTTCTATAACCTGTATAGTAAATACTGAAAGATACGAGAGTCGTGACATCACAAAGATACCTGAAGAAACAATGACTACGACTGCTACACTGAGAATAGTAAAGCGGGTACGCTTCTGCCGAGAAAATAATTTTGATTGTTGAGCTACAGGTCGTCGAGATTGCATGATGGAGATCAAAACACTGACTACTCTCTACGAACCGATAACATCTTTGCCCAAGTATTTTCGTAAGGCTTCAGGAACTTTCACCGTACCATCGGCTTGCTGATAATTTTCGATGAGAGATACTAGGATGCGCGGGGTTGGGATGGCAGTGGAATTGAGCGAATGAGCATAACGAACTATACCCTCTGCGTCTCTGTACCTTATATTGAGTCGGCGACACTGGAAGTCGTGGAAATACGAGGCAGAAGAAATCTCGCGATAGGTATTTTCCTTTGGCACCCAAAGTTCGATGTCATATTTTTTGACTTGACCAAGGCCGAGGTCTGCACCACAGTTGATAACTGTATGATAGGGGATGCCGAGCATCTCTATAAACTCCTCGGTGTTGCGATTGAGCTCTTCATGGAACTTTACGGATGTCTCATGATTGGCTTCACACAGGACCAGCTGTTCGAACTTGTAAAATTCGTGCACGCGAATAAGTCCACGAACGTCTTTGCCATGAGCTCCGGCTTCACGACGGTAACATGGAGAAAAGCCGAGATATCTCTTTGGTAGATCTGTGAGAGTCAAAATCTCCTCTGCATGCATTCCCATCATGGGCACTTCGGCTGTACCTGAGAGTACATCACCATCCTGAGTAACATAAAAGTCCTCCATGTCTCCAGGCAAATGGCCTGTGCCATAGAGATTTATTTTACGAACAATAGTGGGGGCAATGACTGGATTGAAACCCTTCTTTGAAAAGAAATCCAGTGCTGCATTCCAAATAGCAAAACATAGTCTGACTCCGTCGCCTGTCAGGAAATATCCTCTGAAGCCGTGGACTTTTGCACCACGTTCAAAGTCGACCATACCAAGCGCTGTCATGATCTCGACATGGTCTTTTGGTTCAAACTCAAATCGCGGTTTTTCTCCCCAGGTCTTGATCTCTTTGTTGTCTGCATCTGTTTCTCCTTCTGGGACTGACATGTCAGGGATGTTCGGTATCTGGAGCATCTTGGCCTGCCATTCTTTCATCACTTCCTTGAGTTCAGTTTCGTCTTTTTCGAGATCTACCTTGACTGTTTTCATGTCGGCGATCAACTGGGCGCGCTCGTCGGCAGAGACTGCCGAAGCTATCTTTGTACTTGCTACATTTTGTTCTGCACGCTTTTTCTCTGCAGAAGTGAGAAGAAGGCGCCTCTTGTCATCGAGTGAGATGAGATCATCTACGTTGATCTTGATGCGTTTTTTGGCGGCGGCGGCGGCCACAATATCCTTATTTTCCCTGATGAATTTGATGTCGAGCATATGTGTCTGTAAATTTTAACACTTTTTGATCTTTTTTTGAACGTGCCTTTATTCGACCTATGATATACTGCGGCGTTTCATCGTCATCACGATATCTTATCACTATCACGATATCTTATCGTTTATCGCGACATCTTATCGTGATGATATTTTATCACTATCACGATATCTTATCGTGATGACGATGTTTCATTTATTAGTTAGTTAAATACCGAGAGAGGAAGAGAAAAGGGTCCTCACGAAACCTTGTGCACGACTAAAGAATAGTTTTAGCCCTTGTTCATACCCTTTTCTCCTCCTCTCTCGGTCATGCAATCACATGAATACACAAAGAATAACGAAAGAGCAGTATCCGTTTTTGTTACGACAACTAAAAAGGCTTCCGGAGTCGATGGACCTGGCGGGAACGGTACCAGATGATACTAATAAATTCCTCTGCGTCATTGGATCCCGGAACTTTAGCTCATACGGAAAAGAAGTGTGTGCAAAATTGATTCAAGGGCTGGCTAGCTACCCTATTGTTATCGTTTCCGGATTAGCAATTGGAATAGATTCAATCGCTCACGAAGAAGCGCTCAAGGCCAAACTAAAGACTATCGCTTTTCCGGGATCTGGTTTATCGAAACGTGTTCTTTATCCTTCTTCGCAACGACAGTTAGCGTATAAGATTGTGGAGGAGGGTGGAGCCTTACTTTCGCCATTTATGTATGAGCAAGAAGGAGCGCCGTGGACATTTCCCACTCGAAACACTCTTATGGCCGGATCCTCTCACGCCACTCTTATTATTGAAGCTCGTGAAAAGTCAGGAACTCTTATTACCGCAAAGGCGGCGGGCAACTGTAGTCGAGACCTCCTCGCAGTACCCGGATCAATTTTCTCTGAACTATCCCTAGGACCACATGAACTCATTCGAGAAGGGGCAACCGCCATTACAACATCAACAGACATTCTTGAGGCCCTGGGTCTTATACCTCATAGCGGGGGCACTCAGCAAAGCCTGATCAATATGGAGAACTTATCCTTATCGCCTCATGAGAAAACGGTCGTGAATTGTTTGCGGGGTGAAATACTCAATTCAACAGACCTAATGGAAAAGACTTCTCTGTCTGCCTCCGTCCTCAATGTAACTATTTCTGAATTAGAACTCCGCGGGCTCATAAAAGAAACTGGAGGTCGTTACCGATTGATGTAAGTAATTGATGTAAGTAATTGATGTAAGTAACGGAGAAGAGAGAAAAAGAGAAAAGGGTCCTCACGAAACCTTGTGTACAAGCAAACTGTAGTATTAACCTTTGTTCATACCCTTTTCTCTTTTTCTCTCTTCTCCGATTGCTCCCAATTTTGACTTTATAAATCATCACGTGCAATACTTACCGCAATCATGAAGTTAGTTATCGTCGAGTCACCATCAAAATCCAAGACCATCTCCAAATATCTCGGAGAAGGTTTCATCGTGCGCGCATCGGTCGGACATGTCCGCGACCTCCCCAAGTCGAGCAAAAAGGCCATAGACATCGAAAATGGATTTACTCCTCATTACGAGATCGTAGCAAAAAAAGAAGAGGTGCTCGCAGATATTGCCGCACAGGCCAAAAAAGCTGACGAGATTATTCTGGCGACCGACCCGGACCGTGAAGGAGAAGCTATCGCCTGGCACATCGCAGAAGTATTGAAGGAAAGACTCGGCAAAGAAGTAAAAAATCGTATAACACGTATCGCCTTCCATGAAATCACCAAGGAGGCAGTCAATGAAGCACTCACGCACCCACGCGAGATAGATGAATCCCTCAAGGAGGCCCAAGAAGCTCGACGTGTCCTTGACCGTATCGTTGGTTATGACCTATCTGGCCTCATATGGAAGAAGGTCCGCTACGGACTGTCTGCTGGTAGAGTACAGTCCCCTGCTTTGCGCATAATAGTAGAGCGAGAACGTGAGATCCGCGACTTTAAGCCTGAGACTTATTGGGCCATAAGCGGCATGTTCAAAACAGAGGCGGGCAAAGAATTGCCGCTTATATGCTCCAAGGAGCCACGTGACAAAAATGAGGTTGATACTATTATGTCGGCCGCTAACAACGAGAAGTGGCACGTCATCGATGTCGAAGAATCCGAGCAAAAGAGATCTCCGCGTGCACCGTTCATCACATCAACTCTTCAACAGACTGCGAGTTCACGGCTAGGATTTTCTCCTTCACGAACTATGGGCATCGCACAGAAACTCTACGAAGCTGGCCATATCACCTATATGCGTACAGACTCAACGAACTTGGGCCAGCAAGCTGTAGACCAGATCGCCGTAGTTGTGGCGAAAGGTTTCGGCAAGCATTATTTTTCTCCACGCAAGTTCAATACAAAGAGCAAGAACGCTCAGGAAGCTCACGAAGCTATCCGTCCGAGTAAATTTGCAAAAGAGTCTGCAGGTGCAAATGACGAACAGAAAAAGTTGTATAGGCTGATCTGGCAAAGAGCTGTAGCCTCCCAGATGTCTGATGTTTTCATCGCGCGCACC
>JBBQVG010000029.1:0-11071 GCA_038211765.1 Minisyncoccia bacterium
TGTGTACGCTGAGACAGTACTCACCAGACCCAAAGCGAAATGCGAGTAGGTCTTTTTTTATTACTCCACCTTCTCCAACCACTGGAACACCTTTTCATTGGTGAGTACTGTCTCAGCGTACACAGTCGCACGTTCGCGATCGGCTTCTTTGTAGTGTTCAACGATATGATTTACTTCGGCTTCAATCTCTTTCTTGTCAGCTAAAATATTTTCTACCCTGGCAATCTCGTTTAGGATCAATTGCAATTTTGCTTTTTTCTCTGCGTGCGGTCTCCACTCGGTACGGATCTCTTCGAGACTTTTCTTGGCATGCTTGAGGTAGTCGTCGAGCTTTACATTCATGCGCTCAATGTCGCCTTCGAACTGTGCCTCCATGCGACTGAGCTCGCTTTCGATCATAACATCGGGAAGCTCGAGTGTAGCTGCTTCGGTGATAGCGTCGGCGATACGAATGCGTCTTTTCTCGCGTGCAGCTTTTTTCTTTTCTTCGACGAGCATATCACCAACTTTTATTTTGAAGTCAGAAACATTTTCGAATTCACCGAGACTCTTTACGAAATCATCGGTAAGGTCGGGAAGATTTTCTGCGATAGCTTTCTCGTGTTCTTCGGCTGACATCTTTTTGTGGTCATGACCTTCGTGAGAGACACGAGATTTGCGGATCTTGAGGACAGCATCTTCGATATCTTTCTCATTTACCACTTCTCCGTCGGAAGAATTTTTATCGGACTCACCGGCGGCAATCTTTTTGTAGTCAGGAAGTTTTATTTCCGGAACAACTGCAGTAGTTGCTTTGAACTCAAGAGGGTTGCCCTTTGCGATCTTTGTAAGTTGAACCTGAGGTTTGCCGATGGCGTCGATCTTATTATCAATAATAATGTCGATATAAGCCCTGGAAAGTGCAAGCTCGGACATCTCCTCTAGGAGGGGCATTTCGCCAACTTTCCCAATAAGAACATTTTCGGGAACCATGCCCTTGCGGAAACCGTCTATCGTAATGTTATCGTTAATGTTCTTGAGAGCTTGTGCACGGAACTTTTCCCAAACTTCTGCAGGAATAGACGCAGAAATTTCGACACGGGATTTATCGAGCTTTTTGATATTGAGACCCTCGTATGTTTTTGTAGTTTCGGACATGAAGGCGTGTTAAGCGTATAGGTTGACCCACCGACCTTTGTGCCCTAAAAATTATTACCATCTAAACCGTTAGTAGAAGTGTTGAGATCTGCTTCGAGACTACTCACATCATCTGAGTTATTGGTGGTCGTCTGTACGGAAGACTGTGCAGCAGCTTGGTCTTGTGAATTGCTCTGTATCAAACTATTTTGCATTGCGGTATCACTCGTAGGGGCGGGCGTTTTGTTTATGCGACCAGCGAAAAGATAAATAGCGGCAATCACCAGGATAACGACGATAATAAGGATGGCGATTATAGGACCTATCTTTTTTGAGTTACCACCAGGGACTGGAGTAGTCGGAGGTACAGTTGCTTGAACTGGTGGTACTGGGCTAGTCATTGGTGCCTGAGGCTGTGCCTGTGGTTGAGTGTTGTCCATAGTGATATGAGTATGATTTTAATTGGCTATATATGTTGCTAAATAGTGTTCGTGGTTGTAGCTGGAGGAGTTGGGATAACCGGAGGCGTGCTTGTGGCATGGCCGAGACCAAGTCCAAGTTTCTTGCCTATAGATTTGACCACTTCATTTAGTGCCTCGCGAGCGTCTTTTACTGCCCTGATAGCAGTTTCGCCTAGCTGACGAGGTCTGTCCAACCTTACTCTGAGAGTTGTGCTAGCTGTTGAAGTCTCGGTTGACGTTGCGGTCGTAGATGTTGCGACTACGCTAAGATTGGCCAATGCGTCTATTGATACTTGGGCGGCGCTGATCTTTGCGTCTGCCTTTACGAGAAGGGCCTTGGCTTCGGCCATATTCTTACCTTCCTGCTCGGCCTTGGATATACGAGAAACTATACGCTCACGGATCTGTTTGAGGTTGGTGAGCGCGAGGTTGAGTTGGCGAACAAGTGTATCTCTGCGAGCCTTGAAGAGGTTTAGTTCAATTTCCTGGCGCACACCCTTCCTTTCCATGTTTGTGGTAGAAGATCCGTTACGCGCATCCTTCATAAAGTCTTTTGCATCGTCTCGGGCACTATTTCTGATATCTTTCATGTCGTCTCTAAAATCCCCACGTGCATCTTTGATGTCGCCCTTTATGTCCTTGAGGTCGCCTTTGAGGGCTTTGTTGGTGGTACCAGAGGCCATTTTTTGTCTCTCAAGCATTTCGTTGCGGGCAGTTTGATTGAGCTTGATGTTCTGGTTATTCGACTCTACTCTTGCACGGATGGTACTGCGAATATTGGTAGGAGTCGACGTGGGTGTAGACGTTAGAGTTGGTGCTGGGCTCTCTTGTGCTTGGGAAAGCGAAGGAAGAGCCAGAATGAGCGCCAAGCCAAGGATTACATAGAAGTAATGGGTCTTTTTCATATAGTTTTGAGTGACGAGCTAAAATTAGTAGCTAATAGGCCGTGGAATTGCGAAATATCACGGATATAGACATTCTAGCACGCCCTGAGGGGCTGATTATATGAGAATAGTGGACAACAAGACTGTCAAATCCTACACCAAGAACGCAACTATGAGAAGGGCGACAATGTTGAGAATCTTGATCATCGGGTTGATGGCTGGACCTGCTGTGTCCTTGTATGGATCACCGACGGTGTCACCAGTAACAGCGGCCTTGTGAGCATCTGAACCCTTGCCTCCGTGATTGCCCATCTCGATATATTTCTTTGCATTGTCCCAAGCACCTCCACCTGAAGTCATAGAGATGGCCACGAAGAGACCTGTGATGATGGCTCCAACGAGGAGACCGCCGAGAGCAACTGGTCCGAGGATGAATCCGACGAGGATAGGGGCAAGGACAGGTATAAGGGCGGGGATGATCATTTCCTTGATAGCGGCAGAGGTCACGATATCGACACAGCGTGCGTAATCAGGCTTTGCAGTGCCAGCCATGATACCCGGAATCTCGCGAAATTGGCGACGGACTTCCTCAACAACTTTCCCTGCAGCTTTGCCTACAGCTTCCATAGAGAGGGCGCCGAAGTAATATGGCAAAAGTCCTCCGATGAATAGTCCGACGATCACTTTTGGATCTGAAAGATCGAATGCTGCACCTGGGACGAGATGAGTATATTCTGCGAAGAGTACGAGGGCTGCAAGTCCAGCAGAACCTATAGCGTAGCCCTTTGTAACTGCTTTGGTGGTGTTACCGACAGCATCTAGAGGGTCCGTGACGTCACGAACTTCCTTTGGAAGGTCTGCCATCTCTGCGATACCTCCAGCATTGTCAGTGATAGGACCGTAGGCATCGATAGCGATGATGATGCTTGCCATAGAGAGCATGCTCATGGCAGCTACAGCAATACCGTAGAGGCCAGCGAAGTGGTATGCCGCAAGGATGCCTGCCACGATAGTGAGGAGGGGCCATGCGGTTGCTTTCATTGAGATCGCTAGACCCTGGATGATGTTTGTGCCGTGACCAGAGACCGACGCCAAAGCGATAGATCGCACAGGCTTGTAGCTAGTCGAGGTGTAGTACTCCGTGATGTAGACAAGGAGGGCGGTGACTACGAGGCCGACTATAGTACACCAGAAAAGGTTTATGACACTGAACTTGCCGTTGTCAGCCATGATCCAGCTGGTGACAGGATAAAATGCGATAGCAGCGAGAGCTCCTGCGACTGCAAGACCCTTGTACATGGCACCCATGATGTTCTTGGACTTACCGAGTTTGACGAACCATGTCCCGATGATAGAGGCAAATATGGCGATACCTCCGAGAGAGAGAGGGTAGATGACAGCATTCAAAGCTGTGAATGTTCCACTCAGGCTCATCCCACTGTTTATGACCCTGTCTGCAAAAATAGTAGTACCGAGAAGCATTGTGGCAATAGTTGTAACAGCATATGTCTCGAATAGGTCAGCGGCCATACCTGCACAGTCACCAACATTGTCACCGACATTGTCAGCAATAACTCCAGGGTTTCTGGGGTCATCCTCGGGAATACCTGCTTCGACTTTACCTACAAGGTCTGTGCCAACATCGGCAGCCTTGGTGAAGATGCCTCCACCGAGACGGGCAAAGACAGAAATAAGACTTGAACCAAAGGCGAGACCTATGAGGGCATGAACATCACCAGTTATGGCATAGAAGCCCGCCACTCCTAGGAGGGCGAGACCCACCACAAGGAGTCCGGTGACAGCACCTCCTTTGAAGGAAAGTGATAGTGCTGCGGCCAGTCCTGAGCGTGCCGCTTCGGCTGTGCGAACGTTGGCGCGAACAGAGACATTCATACCGATATATCCGGCAACTGCAGAGAGGATGGCACCGACAAGGAAGCCGATGGCGATCTTCCAGCCAAGGATAGGGGTAAAGCCAAGTATAAGAAAAAGAATAACAGCGATAATACCGATAGTGCGGTACTGACGATTGAGATATGCCTTGGCACCAGCCTGGATGGCGGCGGCGATCTCTTGCATGCGAGCATTGCCTGCTGGCTTCTTGAGGATGGATAAGGCCAAGAATGCGCCGTAGGCGATAGCGACGACGGAGCTTATGAGGGCGAAGATGACATAGGAGTTCATGACTAGTTAAAAGTTTACAGTGCGAAGTGCAAAATTACGCTCAGCGCACCATTTAATAATTGTTGTTCGATGTCGGCATTCTAGTAGAAATCAATGTTTTTCGCAATGTTTTGAGGCTTCTGGGTTGAGGGATATTAGGGGGAGAAACGATCTCTATTGACTAAATGACATACATTATGGTATAATATATACAGATGGTTTTCTTGTCGACTATCTACAGTCTGAAACTTCCCCTGAAAAGGAAGTATTACCTAGGCACTGCGAGTGTCTTGGAATGCCCGGAAAGCTTCAATTGAAACGAATGGCAAGAAAGAGTACGTTAACAAATGAAAACTAAAACAGCCCCATTCATTAATGAGCGAGTGGTTCGCCACTTGGCTCGAAACCATTATGACCTGTCGTTTTGTGACGAGCAGGCCATGCATGACAGAAATAAGGGAAAAATCACGGGGACCCCCTTCGCCATCTCAGTCCTGCTACCAGCGGCCCTTGCCTACCTTGTTAAATACACAACAGGGGATGCACAGGTAGTGTCCACGGTCTTTGCTGCGATCTTTGGTCCGGTGAGTATCTATTGCATCTTTGTGCATTGGAAACAGTATCGCCGGCTAAATCGAACATGGCATTACATGGTAGGCGATATCTGCCTCTTCAATGCCCTGATCAAATCTACCGGCCATGAAAACATTGGTTGGAACGATTTGGTTTCTCGGGGCAAGGATGCTCTCATACAATTGGGTGAAGAATTCCTTATTCACGAGCTAGAAGCCACCCAGTCAATACAAAAAGCTCGAGGGCTTTCAAACGAAGCTGCCATAGACATCCAAAAGCTTAATGAACAGTCCACAGTTTTGTTGGCCTTAAAGCTCAAGAGTGTCTGTCGGCAGATTGAAGAGAAGGCAGATAGGCTGGCAAGATTGAAGAAGGGGTTTGAAGACCTCTTCGATGGTGCCAAACGCGTGTTAGGGTCCGAGCTGGACAATGGTCGGGGTTTCGGGAGTTTTCTAAGGACGGAAGTCCTCAAGTAAGCTCCGGGCGTTCGGCCCTATTACTTGTATAAATCAGTTAGATAAAATTAGTCCCCCTGCGGCACTCCGGCCGTGGGGGTTAATTATTTTCTAGATTACCTGCACGAAAAATATTTGAAGACAAACAAAAATCGCCCTCCGCTAAGCTCTGGGCGATAGTTGCCTATTATTTTTCTGTTACCCTAGAACCCTGCCTGCACTTTGAGGACGGTGTAGTTGTAGTAGACAACTGCGGCCGCTGACAGGTTAGAGGTTGTGGTGCCGTAGTTGATGGAGGTGATGGACATAGTCTTCAATCCGGCTACACCTGAGGTTCGGATAGATCCATTCCAGACGAACTTGCGTGTGCTGCCAGAGGGAATAGTGAAGTAGGTTGTCGTGTCCCCAGAGATCGAGCCAGGAAGAGCCGTTACATCGGTAATACCTGAGTAAGGACTTGCCGCAACCGCGTAGCCTGTCGAGGTTGTGGAGAGGGCAGTGACTGGATCTTTGCTCATATAGAGTGTGTTGTCTCCGGCTGTAAGAGCGAAGGTGAAGGTGGTTGAGTATGCAGACGTCGAGTTGCCGCTCAAGAGTGGTGAGCCGAGTACTGCTGTAGGTGCTTCACTAAAGAGGTTAGCATCGCTTGCCGAGAAGGTGATGTCACTTGTAGCGAGCGGAGCGTCATTGATGTCGATAGCACTGAATGTGGAGTCTTCAATAGCGGGGTTATTGGCGGTTCCTCCAGCCGTCCCCTCGGCCACGAGGGTGGATGAGGCTACGATGCCGTCGAGAGCGTTGTTGGTGTCCTTGGCAACATCGACGATAATGGCGACTGGTACCTTTACGTCAGCAGGGAGTGAGGCGCTCATGTTGGTGAATGTTACTGTAGAACCTGCTGCTCCTCCGTACTCTATCGAGTTGGCAGAGTAGACAAGGTCACCAACCTTGAGCTTGATGTCATTGAAGATAGTATTTATATCTCGTGTAGCATCGACGCTGGTGTTGACGTACAAGGTCATGCTGCGCAATGTGCCAGCCTTTCCTTGAGATTTGAAATCGGCTACACCCATAACGATATTTTTGGTTTCTGCCGAAGTGGAAATGGTGACGAGCATATTCGGAGGCGAACTATCATTGTTAGTGATGACGACAATCCCTGCGTTACTGCCGGTAAAGCTAAATGACCTGTCTGTTGTGTCGGTTTGAGTGTCAGTTACACCTGTTCCATCGATTGAACGTACTTGTCCCTGTGTGATAGAGATAGTTCCTGCTGAGCGATCTGTGACACCGAGCATAGTAACGTTGACTGTGAAGTAGCGAGTTGCTGAGCGACCTACGACTGTGTTGACTGGAACATAGAGGCGGTATGAGCTACCAGCTGTAAGTTCTGTGAAGTCAGACTGTGAAAGACCTGACTTTGTAGCAACAACTGAACCACTGTCATCCTTGATGGTGATAGTAGACGCATAGAGCCAGAGACGAACATCGAAGTCGATCGAGAGGCTTGTAACCTGCTGATCTGATGCACCAGCCTGGAGCTTGTAGCGAGCGATATCTGCTGACTGACCCTTATCAACTGAAGTACCGTTTGAAGGTGTTGACTGGAGTGAGAAAGCGAGAGTACCTGCTACACCAGGAGTAGTGATAGAACTTGGATTGTTTGTTGGGGCGCTTGGATTGTTTGCATGAGGATTATTTTGGCCGACGGGCATGCAGTTATATCCAGGAGGACAGACTACCATAGTTGAACTGCCGGGATTGATAACTGTTGCGCCGTTGCTCAATGCACTTCGAGTAAGGGGGCCGACGAAACCGGTGGAGGGAATACTTTTTGAAGTCTGGTATTTTTGAACTGCGGCTCTAGTCTGAGAGCCAAAGGTTCCTTTGGAGGCTGTTCCATCAGTAAGAGAGGGAATATTGAATCCGTGAGAGATGAGCCATGTCTGAAGAGATGTGACGTCAGAGCCAGTACTTCCGACCATGAGATCGGAAGATAAGGTAAAACTCTGTGCTCCTGCGATTGTAGCAAATCCCAAGAGAGCGACACCCGTTGCAATGAGAACTTTTTTCATACGATTAATAAAATTGTGTGTACTTTACGAACTAATAATTAATATGACATGTTAAGTATACCAAGAAGAGTGATATAATTACGATACCTACTTATCCCATGCACATTGAGCTCATTATAACCAACATAGGTCTTGCGATTTCTTTCATCGTCTCCCTCAGTTTAGGGATCACAGCTTTTGTTCGACGAACAAAAGGAAACTCCACCAATATTATTTTTCTTGCGATGAGTTTGGGGATGTGCTCGTGGCTTATCTTTTACGGTTTAGGTATAAACGTCCATGATCCAGTCGTGTCACGGGGTTTATTTATGATAGCGGTACTCGGGTCGCTCTTCACTGTTCTTTTCAATGCCCAATTGATCGTGGTGATGTCCGGCAGGTTTGCTTCTCAGAAAAATATCTTAGTCATCCTGTATACAATCTCTTTTGCTCTTGTGCTATTTTATGCAATTTTTCCGAACGTACTTCTTCTTCCTTCATTGCCCAAATTATACCTCTCCAATTTCTTGGTACTTGGCAATCTTTATGTTATCCAAGATTATTTCTTTTTTGTGTGTTTACTGTATCTATTGTACAGCACCTTCGTGGCCTATCATGGAGGGGACTACAAAATGCGTAATAGACTTAAATATTTCATTGTAGCTATCGTCTACGGTTACGGACTCGCTCTTTTACCCGAACTTCTTCTCTACGATATCAATGTGGACCCTCTCCTTGCCTGCTTGTCTGGATTTTATACTGTGCCCATAGCCTACGGAATCATCAAATACGACACTTTCGACCTAAATATCGTCGCAAAACGAGCATTGGGATATGCGCTTGGCATTGCCGCTGTTACGCTATTTATCCTTTTTATTGGATATGCGAACGATACTATCGATGCCAGTATCCCCACCTTTCCGCGCTGGCTTCTACCGCTTCTTTCGGGTGGCGTGGCTGTTGGGCTAGGTGTGGTCGTATGGAAAAAGATCAAAGAAGTCGATGTGCTCAAATATCAGTTCATCGACGTAGTTACTCACAAGTTTCGTACCCCCCTTACGCATATTCGCTGGTCAGTAGACAATCTCCGAACGGCCACTACCGAAGAAGAGAAAAATAAATCATTGGACGATATCGGCGAAGCTCATAGCAAGCTATACCAACTCACGGATCTTCTGGTGGGACTCTCGGCATCAGATGATAGTCAGTTTTTATACAATTATGCTCCAGGAAATATTCAGACTGTAATAAAGAAAACCATAACTACTGTGGAGAGTCGCGTGCAAGAAAAAAAAGTAATTATTGAAAATAAAGTCGCAGATAACATGCCAAATGTATCCATGGATCAAAGTAGGATACAATTTGCTCTACAGATGGTTCTCGAAAATGCCATTACGTATTCATCAGAAGGTGGAAGTATCATCATTAGCGCTGAAGCAAAACGGGATGTTCTTATTCTCTCGGTGAAAGATTCGGGCATTGGGGTTTCCAAAGAAGATATGGCACGTCTATTTTCAAAGTTTTTCCGCAGTACCAACGCATCTCGTGCACATACAGAAGGGCTCGGCATCGGTCTTTATTTGTCGCACGATATCCTCAAACGTCATGGTGGCAATCTTTGGGCAGAGTCAGAGGGGGTAGGGAAGGGCACAACATTCTTTTTCAAACTACCGCTTTTCAACAACGAAAAGAAGGCCTAGGTCTACATCAAGAGCTCAACAAGGCCAGTTTGCTATGCTTGACAAGCATGACAAACTATGCTATACTTTGATTACGTTTTGTTCAATCCGACCGGTTCCTCACCGACAGAAAGGATTGGAATGAAAATAAACGTATTGGTCGTTCTTACATTCCTGATCACCTCTGGGTACGTTCACGCTTCGAACGTGACTCATCTTGATAGGCTAATTCCCGCCTTGATTCAGGTAGAGTCAAATGGCAATGATAAAGCCATAGGTGATCGCCAGAAAAAGTTCAAAGCTTACGGACCTTTGCAGATCCGTCAGCCGTGTGTCGATGATGTGAATCGTCGATACGGTACCCAGATAAAAGCCGAAGAGCTTCTGGGAAACCGTAAACTCTCTATGTGGGTGTGCGCTAAGTACCTTGAAATGTACGGTACACCTCAGACATTTAAGAGAGAGCCTCGTCTCGAAGACCTGGCTCGCATCTGGAATGGAGGACCATCTGGCTGGAAGAGTAACGCTACTCTCGGCTACTGGTCTAAAGTGAAGAAAAACTTGAAATAACGCAAACGCCGCACCGGTCAATTGGTGCGGCGTTCTCATGTATGCGGAGGGCGTATTCCCAAATCTTGATTACACCACCACCCCCACTTATTTCTCTGAAGAATCTTTGGTTTCTCCCTTTTCCTTTTCCTCACTTTCATCTTCGCTCTCGTCCTCATCCTTTTCTGCACCATGGGATTTGATGTCTATCTTCCAACCAGTAAGCTTTGCAGCAAGACGGACGTTTTGACCGCCCTTGCCGATGGCAAGAGACTGCTCATCTTCACTGACGGTTACGATGGCACGATGATCTTTTTCACTGAGCTCAATAGTGATGATCTCGGCAGGAGAGAGAGCCTCTTCGATAAAGATAGCAGGGTCTTCGTTCCATTCGACGATATCGATCTTCTCACCAGAGAGTTCACTGGTCACTGTTCCTACGCGAACGCCGCGCTGACCGACAAGAGAGCCGATCGGGTCGATGTGTGGATCATGAGAGACTACTGCAATCTTCGAACGAGAACCGGCTTCACGAGCGACAATTTTGATCTCGACTGAACCCTGTGCAATCTCTGGAGCTTCAGTTTCGAAAAGCTTGGCAAGGAATTTTGGATGTGCACGGGAAAGCTTCAAGACAATGCCTTTTGGAGTTTCTTCTACTGCAAAAAGATATGCACGGATGCGATCACCGGTCTTCCAACGTTCGGTTGGGATCTGCTCTTCATAAGGGATCATTCCGACAGCGCGACCCATATCGATATGGACGATACCGCGTTCGACGCGCTCGACTATACCGGCGACGATCTCGCCCTCTTTCTGACCATATTCGCTCATAACAGAGACCTTCTCGGCTTCGCGAATCTTTTGGATGATAACCTGCTTGGCGGTTTGGGCAGCAATGCGGCCAAAGTCTGCCTTCATCTCCAAGGGGAAAATCAGTTCATCTCCGATCTCGGCATCCCTCTTGATACGGCGGGCATCTTCTATGAGCATATGCTGTTCGGGGTTGTAGCGGATCTTGATATCTTCGAGGTTTGCGTCTTTGATGTCTCCTTCTTGTTCCTCGTCCCCTTCCATGATGACCTGCTTGCGGTCTACAACGATCTTGACCTGCCAAAATTCTACCTGACCGGAGTT
>JBBQVG010000030.1:0-10604 GCA_038211765.1 Minisyncoccia bacterium
CAAGGAATTCTAAAACTGGTTTTGATGCAGGGGTTGGAGTAGTCAGGATAATTTTACCTCCCGGCTTGAGATGCTCCGTGTGGAATTTCTTGAATATCTTGAACACTTCTTGGTACTCGATATGTTCGATAACTGCCAACGCAACAATAGTGTCGAATTTCTGCCCAGTCATAACCGAGTGGTCATAATTGACCACGAGGTATTTTCCTTTGACGAAAGGGGCAAGTTCACCTTCGTTTCCACCAAAATCCATAACGTCCCCAGAGAGATACGGCAAAGCCATGCGAAAACGGTACTGCTGTAAAAATCTTTCACTTTTTCGGGTAGTGTCAATCATATAATTCTGTGCAATAATCAGCGATACTTGTTGAGTAATATACGGATCATAGTATCATACCTCTCACATGCGAACACTTTCTATTGTCATTCCGTGCTTCAATGAAGAAGCTACGATACGCACTATCCTCTCACGCGTCTTGTCAGTTAAGGCTGTTGACTGGAAGATGGAAGTCATCATTATTGATGACGGATCGACGGATGCCACCCGCATATTTTTGAAAGAATTTGAAGGACGAGTAAAAGTCATCTACCAACCCTCAAATCAGGGCAAAGGATCGGCAGTGCATGCGGGCCTCGCCGCCGCCACTGGGGATTTTGTCCTTATCCAGGATGCCGATCTAGAATATTCACCCGAGGAGATACCTGAGCTTCTTGGGGCGGTCAAAGGAGAAAATTCTATAGTTTATGGATCTCGAAATATCACCCGCATCGCTCGTAAAGGCTTTCTCATCTCTCGTTTCGGGGTCTGGGTGATGACCGAACTTGTCAATCTGCTTTATGGTTCCACGCTCACTGATATCTGTACATGTTACAAACTTTTCCCAGTAAAATACAAAGACTTATTTTCGGTAGGAAAATTTGAATCAGAAGTAGTTTTTACTTTAGAACTTCTACGCAAGGGTCTGCACATAGTCGAAGTACCCATCTCTCATATGCCACGAGATGTCAGTCATGGCAAAAAGATTCGTTATCGGGACGGGCTCTATGCGCTTGCCCTTATCTGCAAAGACTGGCTCGCACATCTGCCCCAGACACTTTTCAATAAAAAGTTTTTTTGGTGCATGGTCGCCGTTGGAGCAATCATCATCGCTTCTCTACTAATCCTTAAGCCAGTTCTGGATCCGATGGGCGATGGGCCATCATACGTTACTGCGATGAAAGTGCTTCAGACTGGAACTATTCCTCCCAGTTTTATTCCCAATCGTATCCTCACGACCTTTGGCGGACTGGAGAGTGTGATTGCTCTCAGTATGATTTTTGGGAACCTTCTTTTCTCATGGATGAGTCTGAACATTCTTTTATTCCTGATTGCTTGCGGTGCGTTTTATAAGATATTACTCAGGCTTTTCCAGAGTGAGAAGGTGGCAATTCTTGGGACATTATTTTTAGCAGGGAATTATGCAATGATTTCTTTTGGTCTCAATTATTTTATGGATGTTGGAGGGTGGGCATTTTATCTTCTTTCTCATTATTATCTACTCAAGCATATAGAATCTGGGCGAAACTCGTATCTGTGGCGATCGGCTATAGCTATCGGTATTGGTGGCATGTTCAAGGAGTACGCATTCCTCGCCTGCATCTCAATCGCAGTTGTTCTCATTACTTTCCATTATCGATTCTTGGGCACTCTTATAAAGAAAGCCATCCCAGCGGCGTTCTTTGCTTTGGCCCCAACCATACTTGTATATATTTTTGTATATCTGAAGTTCCATTACTCCTATGTCGATTGGCTGGCATTTGCTAATGCCTATTACGAGTACAACTCAAAGATTGTTGAGTTTATAAAAAGCATCGGATCGCTGATAAATATTCTTGGTCTTCTATTTTTGGGAGGCTTGTACTATTTGATCAGGCAGGGCAAATCCCTTGTAGATGGTCGTTATCATATTTTTATTCTCTCCCTTTTCATTTCCATTCTACCGATATTCTTTTGGCCGGCTATCACCCAACGAGTGCTATTCATCATCGTCCCTTTCATGATTGTCGTCGCTGGAGTAGTATTCAAGAAGTATGAGCGTCTCTCTTATATATGGGGAATAGTTCTTGCGCTTTATATCGTACTCAGTTTCTCTACAGGCGTACTGTTGAATGCAGTAAATCTGCCATTCTAACCCTTATCTATATGTCCAATCCAACATCTATACGAAAGCCAGTCTCTACAATCTGCTACTTCGGAATTTACGATCCGGAATTTTCGCGTAATAAAGTCTATATTTCTGGTCTCCGCAAAAACGGAATAGAGGTCATAGAGTGTCGCGATACCAGTAGTGGTTTGGTAAAGTTTTGGAAACTTTGGCATAGGCACCAGAAAATAAAAGACGCCTACGATGTTCTGGTTGTAGGGTATCCTGGTCACATAGTAACCCCCTGGGCACGCCTTATATCCTCTAAAAAGGTCATTTTGGACGCTCTAGGCTCTTTGTATGAAGCGGAGGCACTATCCCACGATGCTGGTGCGTTGCGCCGCCTTAAAGCCCGTTTTACTGACTGGGCGGCAGTCAAAAGTGCTCACGTGGTCCTGGTTGAAAGTGAGGCTCAAAAAAAGTATTTTGAGAAACGATTTGGAGGTCGACTAGAAAAATATCAGGTCCTTTATACAGGAGCAGACAATGAAGTAGTGAATACTATAGAGCCTGTCGAAAAGAATGAGATCTTCACTGTCCTGTTTCGCGGAAGTCTTACTCCCGAGTCGGGGATTGAATATATTTTGACTGCGGCTGAGATTATCGGGAGGCAATTTGTAGAAGAAAAAATAAATTTTCTTATTATGGGGAGAGGCCTTCTCGAGGGACGGGCCAGGGAGATAATCAGTGAGAAACACTTGTCGAACGTTGAGCTTGTGACCGAAAAGTTGCCTTGGCCTGAGCTTGTTCGCATGATGAGGAAGTGTCATGTATCGCTTGGGCAGTTCGGTGACAATCCGAGACTGGAGAGAACGATCCCGCACAAGGCATTCGAATCCTTGGCTCTCGGTATGCCATACATAACTGCGCGCGCCGCGGCCGTCTCAGAAATTCTCATCGACAGACAGACTTGTATTTTTGTCGAAAGGGCCAATGCCAAGGACCTTGCAGAAAAGATTCTTGGACTCAAGCATGATCAGGCATTGGGCGAAATGATGGGCATGAGTGAACAAGGATTATTTCGTAACAGATTTACACCCAAGATTCTAGCGGCACAGCTGGTAGAACTCATCATTCCCATGCTAGGATAATTGCCATGCGATCGATCTTCCTCAAAGAACCGGCCTGGGATACATTTTTTCGTGAGAAGATCACCAAGATCTTTTCTGAAAAGAAATACATCGTCGACATCGGCGGAGGTTTACGGATCGATCCGACCAAGAACAATCGTCGCAGGGAACATCAGTGGGTCGACCAGTATCTCCCTCACGTCAAATATGTCATTCTCGACAAGGTTCCTGATTATCATCCTGATATTGTTGGGGATGTACACAACCTTCCTTTGCCCGATAACAGCGTGGATGCCGTCCTCTGCCTTCATCTCCTGGAGCATGTCGAAGAACCGCAGAAGGCTATGAAAGAGATATATCGGGTCCTGAAACCAGGGGGATACCTTTATATCGACGTACCTTTTATATTTTATTATCACCCGATGAAAGGGTATTACAAGGATTTTTATCGATTTACACGAGACGGATTGGAATATATGGCGCGAGATTTCAAGACTATTGAGATACATAATGTCCGTGGAGCTCTGGCGACTGTTATGAACCTCTTTCCTTTCTTTACCAAGAAAACACGGATATTTGAAGCTATAGATATTCTTATAGGAAAGTATGGAAGCGAGCAGACAGGTGCGCACCGGATGTTTTGTGTGAAGTAAGGTTTGGTCCAGTTCAGGTAAACAGAGGTTTAAGTGGACGGCCGATCAGTCTCGGACAAAGATTGAATCTTCAAAAAGAATCTCCCCAGTCTTCTTGTCTTTTTTCTGATGAAAGCTACTGCGGTATGAAAAGCCAAGTGTAAGCATCTTTTTGTAGATGTCATCAAAAAGTGGCTGACCTTCGTATAGTGCAGAAAATGAAGTTTCTATAAGTGCGGCTCTGGCTTTTCCAAATGTTTCTATCCCTCCATCGATAACTTTGTCTTCGTAGCCCTGCACGTCTATCTTGATGAGCAATCCAGTGGTAAGATTTTCTTTTCTCATTGCATCGTCTAACCTTTTGACGACAACCATCTCCTGAGTTTGATCTTTTGTATGGGGAAAAAGCTCCTTATGTTTGTCTGCCATGGGGAGGAGCGAAGAGCTCTGGGTGTAGGAGCTTTTGTTCATGCTGAGGCTGGATTCCGCTTCACCCAGTGCCATATTGTGTGCTTTAAACTGAGTGTCACCTGTAAAAGAAGCGGTGAGCTTGTCAAAACACTCTTTGATGGGTTCGAAGGAGATGATCTGCGCTTGGGGAAAGGCAGCTCTGGCATCATGCGCGAACTGACCTTCGTTGGCTCCAATATCGATGATAGTGCTGATATTCATCGCCTTGAACTGCACGAAGTGGTCAACTTCGTGACGGTAGCGATGGAGGTCAAAGCCGAACTTCCGTATATGTTTTCGCAGAGGGTTGTGAGGCATAGGGAGATATAAAGACTTTATAATTTGTAGAACTCACAGATTTTATCACAAACGTAATTAACTTCTTCGTTAGTGAGAAACGGATGAATTGGTAGAGAAAGAATCTTTGTAACCTTTTCCTCTAGACGCGGAAGAGTTATGTTGTATTCTGAAAAACACTTTTGTTTGTGGATGGGAATAGGTTAATGAATGAGTGAGTGGATATCGTGGGTAGTCATAAAAGATTGGAGATCATCGCGACGGTCGACTTCGATAACAAAGAGATGGTGAATGTGTGAAGAGTCAGGCCTGGTAGTGGGGAGTTTAAGGAAGCTTATTCCGGAAAGTCTCTCATGATAGATCTGGGCAAGCTTTTGTCGTCTAGTATTGGAGTTATTGAGTTTAGGAAGAAGTACATTGAGTATCGAGGCATGTAACTCGTCGAGGCGACTATTGATACCTTTTATTTCATGTTCATAACGATTTGTCTGGCCGTAGTTGCGGAGTATGCGAGCTTTGTCCGCCAATGTTGCATTGTTAGTGATGATTGCTCCACCATCACCAAATGTTCCTAGATTTTTGGTGGGGTAGAAACTGAAACACCCGGCCACCCCAAAGGTTCCTACTTTTTGCGTATCCTTGGCACCTTTGTATTCGGCTCCATGTGCTTGGGCACAGTCTTCTATCACATGTAAATTGTGTTTTTTGGCCAGCGCCATTATTCCTGCGAGATCTGCAGCTTGTCCGTACAAATGGACAGGCAGTATAGCTTTTGTATTCCTTGTTATTTTTTCTTCAATTAGTGATACGTCGAGGTGGTAGAACTCATCAATATCGACAAATATTGGCCGGGCACCTACTGCTGTAATAGATAGAGCTGTTGCTGCTGCCGAATGAGCAGTAGTGATAACTTCATCGCCTGGTCCAATCCCAAGAGCCAAGAGAACTATTTGAAGGGCTTCTAGACCGTTTGCTACCCCGACTGCATGAGTCGCTCCATGATATTGAGCAAATTGCTTTTCAAACTCATTTACTTCGGGACCCAAAATGACCTGTCCGGATCCGAGAACCCTCCCCATTGCAGCATCCAGGGCAGTCTTATTTTCCTGGTACAGTTTTTGTAAGTTGTTGAATAAAATCTTCATATGATCTGATATAGTCCTTCTCATCATACAGGGTATCGGCCAGGACCAAAAGAGTCGTACCTTCCTTGAAGCTATGCATCACGTGCCAGACGTATGGCAGGAGTAGCAAGGCTTCATTGGGTTTGGAAAGTGTGATCGTCGTCTTGTTGTGGCCATTATCGAGATCAATTTTACATTCGCCGGTAAGACATACTAGAAGCTGATTTGTCTTGTGGTGGGTATGACCCCCCCGCTTATCCTCGCCGGTCATACCAACCATGGTTAGAACTTTTTTAATTTCAAACGGGACAAGATCAGGAGAAACATTTCCTTGTTGGTACATCACGAGCCTTCCGTTACCTGTATCTCGGAAAGGAAATTCAATTATTTTGTAAAAATTATTCATTATAATTTTTGTGAAATTATATTCGAATTATCCGATCGAGACCCATAATATGAAGAAGTTTCTTCTTCTTTCCTGAAGGTAGATTTTTTCGTCGATCTTCGTTGCGATCTCTACATACAGGAAGATAATGATCTAGAGTCATGGTAGGTTTCCAGCCAAGGGCACGTATTTTTGAAGCATCAACAGAATAGCGAACGTCTTGCCGTGGGCGGTCTGATACACCTTCGTAGAAGTCTTCAGGTTTTCCTAGCACACGCAACACCTTCGAGATAACTTCAAGGTTCGTATATTCTTCGCTAGTAGAGATATTATATATCTCTCGGTCAGCCCCTTTTTCCATGACTAAGAGAATGGCGTTGGCATTGTCAGCCGCCCATACCCACTCTCTCTTGTATGATCCGCTACCGTGAACTTGGGCCTTCTCTCCTCTATGAACCCGTTTCATTGTGTTGGGAATAAGTTTTGTGCCGATCTGTCCGTATCCGTAATTATTACAACTCCGGCAAATACGGGCCCGAATGCTATGCGTACGCCACCAACCGATAACAAGCTGATCTGCGGCGGCTTTTGTGGCGGAATAAGGGTTGGAAGGGGTAAGCTTATCATTCTCGGTAAACGAACCTTCGAGGATGTCACCGTACACTTCGTCGGTTGAAATGTGGATAAGTACAGGACGTTTCTCTTTTTCGACTTTGCGAATAAGCTCAAGAAGGTTGTATACACCTTCAATATTACTTCTGAAGAACGGAAGATTGTCGACAAGGGAATTTTCCACATGAGACTCGGCCGCAAAATTTACAATATAATCGAGATGGGGAGGTAGTGCCCTTAGATCACAAATATCCTTAGCAATAAATTTGTAGTTTGGATTTTTATCAAAGTCCAGGTCCTTGCGAGCAGCATATGTTTTCTTGTCTATATTGGTGATGGAGTAGCCTTTCTCTAAAGCCAACTCGATAAAGTGGCTACCGATGAAGCCTAGTCCTCCTGTGACAAGGATATGCTTGGAATGGCGAGTTATATCTTTCGAGTGAGGCATCGTATTATATATTGTTTGATCTGTCTGAGTATATCAAGTTTTTTGCCCCCGTACAGCCAATTTGGGTTGAAGACTCGGACCCTGTCATATGACACTTGCAAGGCGCTTCGGTAATGTTTATATATAGCTTTTTCATACACCGTGATAGGCCAGAATCGCACGCGACCGCGCGCAGAGATATCGAGCTTGAGGCCGTGAAAATGATAGAAAATAAGAGGCACTGTTGTACCAGATACCTTGTCTGTTACGGAAAAGCCGTTAGCGACTGTATCAATAATGTAGCGATCAATATTCCACGAGGCTATATTTGCGCCGGGATGTTCGAGGATGTGAACATTTTTGAATCGGGTAGGCCAGTCGTTCAGATAAAGCTGATCACCCAGTTTGCCATTATCGTAATAGTCGAAGCACCATTCGATGCACCGATCCTTCCACCAACGGAGGCATTCGAGTGCGTATTGGTCGTTTTTAAAAATAGTCATAGTGACATTGTAAATTCCACTTGTCTTTTCACAATGTTTATTTTGTTCTGAATATCGATGGGGAATGATCATAATAGAATTGTTTCCAAATTCATCGTATATGGCGTCCACTGGTGCATAAAAATACATATCAACATCTATGTAACAGATAGAGTCCATGTCTGGATGCTGTTCGAGAAGATATAGCGGAAGCGATGAACTAAACATCCAATAGTATTCTACGGGCTTTCGTGTCGACTTTACTGCGAGAAGTTGATCATCTTCAACATCATGAAAATGAATAAGTTTAACATTCTTTAGCTGCAATATATCTAGCATCTCGAAGCTCTCCTCATCGATGCATAATATGTAAAATGTAAAGTTGGGGCACTGCTCAATAAGTGACTGATGTATAGCCACTCCGCGCGTCAGGAAACCTTTATCTAATAATGTGCAAAAATTATAGTGCCTCATAATGGACTCACTTTAACATGAAGCTTGAAAAGGAGATGGTACAGAAGGGTAAAGAAAATAATGCTTGAGACCAAAGTTACTGGTGTGAGGTTGAGGGTTGTATGCTCAATGCCCGCATAATAAGGAAGAATGTAGTACTGGATCAAATTTATGGCGTTAAGAGTACCCAAAATAAATCCTCCGTAGAGTATAAATTTGTCAGATAAAAAACCTCCCAAAATAATACTACAAATAAAACCAAGATAGAAATGATTTTCGTGAGCAGAGGTGGTCAGATAAGGAAGGAGTATGGGAATGGCTGTCAAAGATAAAATGATCTTTCGATCCAGAGTAGATGTCGATCTGGAGATCTTGATCATGATGACGATAAGAACCGCAAAGAATAGTAGGCTACCCATGGTCCTATACTGCAGGCCAAACAATTTTTGCGTGTCTTTGACGCGATAGATCCGCTCGTTATTGTTATTCAGAATATTTGCCACGAAGAACCAAGCGTTGGGCATCTGAGCGTTGATGGCCGGCATACGCTGTGTAGCTACAAAGACATACTGCGCAGTAAGAAAGAGTGAGTTTGCGGATATGTCGGCCAAGCGTGGAGAAAGGTGAGTTTTATCCTGGATGCGTGCAGAGATGGAGGTCAGACTTTTGTGATTGTTTGTAATATCGAGAGTAAGGGCAAAATAAAGAGAAAAACCAGCATAGAGAATGATGGGCGCAATAAACATAGTCACTATCTTCAGAATATCTTTTCTTTGCTTTAAAAATAAAAAAACAATAGCCAGAAGTACCAGTCCCACCATGAGCGGTGCAGTCTGAGGTTTCATCAGTAAGGAAATGCCGAGTGGAATACCAGCTAGAAGATATTTTTTGAATCCGGTCGAGTGGTGAGCGAGACAGATCAGGCTGAGTAGAATAAAAAATCCAAACTGAGCATCCACGTACCCTTGTTGGGAGATAGTAATAGCAAAAGGGTTGAGCCAGAAGAGGAGCATGATGGACAGCAGTGACAGGTGTTTTCGCAGAAGATATCCGAGCAGTGCCAAGCATCCAATCTCAAATATAAGATTGGTTATTTTGATAGCTCCCTCAGGTGTTGTTCCGAGAACTCCCGCCACCGTGTCGGTTACCCCAAAGATCAGGTACTGGATGGGAAAGTACCCACCTTCGAAGGCCTTGGAGAGCCCAACATCATGCGTATTCTTTCCCCAGCGCATGTACTCATTGAGATCGGCAGAACCGTGTGTATTTAAAAGTAGCAAACGAGTCACTATTCCGAGGATAAAAAGACACACGATGACGGTATTTTTAGATGGGTTTGATATCATGAGATTTTGGAGTGTGAGAAAAACGGATTTCTTTGAACAACCTCCATATACTTCTTAATTCTTTGGCAATGATACCCGGCAACCGGCTGGGATGAAAAATATTACTCGGCCTCACTTGTTGTTTGAAGTGCTGTACCGGTATCTGGCGGATGCGGTATCCGCGGTCGTGTGATCTTATCAGAAATTCGGCAGTGAAGAATCCTAGCTGGCGAACTGTTGGCGCCACCTCGTCTACAACGGTCTTCCTAAAGAGTCGAAAGCCTGTATCCATGTCTTCGTATGGAACCCGGAAAAAAAACTTCAGGAGAAGGTTGTAACCTTTGGAAAGAAAGGATCTTAGAAATCCGTCTTTACGTTCTCTCTTGATGCCTAGGATCAGATCGTCAGTAGTGCGGTATGGCCAGAGTTTCCAAAAATCACTCGGATCGAATTGGTGATCGGAATCTACCAAAAATATCCAGGTGGAAGTTGGATGAGTAAGGGCCTCACGAATGGCCTTTAGGTATCCTTTACGGTCATCGTGCATGAATAATCTCAGATCGAGTTCGGTCTCTAGTTTTCTCAGGATCTCCTTGGTTCTGTCGGTACTGCCGTCTTCTGCCACAATCATTTCGAAATCTAGTTTGCCTTTAAATTCCTGATAATAGGCCCGGAGCATCTTTTCGATCACCCCCTGTTCGTTGTAAACGGGGAAAACGAATGAAACCGAGTCTCTCTGTCTTGAGGAGTTCATTTTGTTAATACCCAGAAAACTGTAAATCCGTACGGAGCTAGGAGTTTATTCTTATAAAATATCTTGTTGACGTATTCGGAACCAGGTATGCGTTTGGGGATGAGAAAGCGATATCCTCTTTCGATAAGTTTAAAACCAACCTTTGCATACAGCATCTCTGTTTCCTCGACGGTAATACGTTTGTGCGGACCCTCCGGAATCTTCATGTTGAATTTTTCACCGATATCCATAGCCCATTCCCATTTTGGATTGGCTACTGAAATAATGAGAGTAGTACCTCGGCGAGTTCTTTTTGAGAGTTGAGCAAGGAAAGGGTCAAGATCCTCCACATGCTCAAGCACGTCTGTACACACCATGTACTCAGCCGAAAATGGTTCGTTGGATTCAAAAATATTGTGACGCTCGTAAAT
>JBBQVG010000031.1:0-8678 GCA_038211765.1 Minisyncoccia bacterium
TGTGGTAGTGAGCATCGTATGCATTGTGGTAAGTCTTGGTGACGGCCATCCCACTAGTTTAGTATGGAAACCGAGGGTTTCCAAACCTTCCTACAGAGTCATCGTGGCAGAGCCACGAGGAAATCCGCTTCGCGTATTATACCTTTCTACTTCTTGCACAACATGTGGGTGATGGCCAACCACAAGGTCGGCTCCAGCGTCGATGGCGGCATGTGCCCACTCTTGTTGCTCGGCATTGTGTTGAGTTTGATATTCATCACCCCAATGGAAAGAGACTACCACTAGGTCGGCCATCGTCTTTGCCACTCCTACGTCGAACGCGATCTGCTCTACTGTCGGATATGCCACGGCAGGTACAGAGTCTACTCTGCTCAAAAAACCTGGCACTAGTCTGGTGTAGGCCAAAAAAGCAATCTTGGTTCCCTTCACATCCTTCACAACAGGTGTATGCACTGTTCCAAAGTCGTTGCCTCCACCGACTGGAGTAACGCCATTTGCCTGTAGAAGCGAAATAGTGTCCGCAAATGCCTCTGGTCCCCAATCCCAGATGTGGTTGTTGGCGATAGACAGCACATCAAATCCGGAATCTGTCACCCCCTGGAGAGCCTGCGGATCTACACGAAAAGAATAGATACTACCCACATTGTTTCCGCGTGTAGAGACTGGATTTTCGAAGTTACCAAAGGTCAGGTCTGCTTTCTTCAGGAAATCCCCCACATGTTCGAATGGATAGCTCCAGTCATTATGCCGAACCATCTGGGTTTCTATACTTCGTGAAAGCATAATATCTCCAACAAATACCAGTCGGAGGCTAGCGCCTTTTTGCAAATCAGGTGCGGTCTCGATAAAGCTGATCTTTCCAGAATTGAAATAAAAAAATGAACAGATGACTATAACTGCCACCACAACAATCCCGGCGATAAACTGTGAAAATTGTCTGCTAGATTTTTCTGACATTATCTATGAAAATTAACTACTCAGTTATTACATTTCTGATTGCTAATTTTATCAGTAAATGTCGAACCCTCTGCGGACTTGAACTCGGCGTCGTAACTGTCATCCTTGAGAGTTATCTCCAATACTCCAAACTCTCCAGTGGCACGAACTTCAGAATTCGGCTTGGTCATAGTAAAACTCCGCTCACCCGCACCGCCAGTACCGACCACAAACTCGCGGATACCTTTTTGGTCTGCTCGAGCAAAAGGATTTTGTTTGGCGAAGCGTTCATAATCATGATCATGACCATTCAAAACCACATCTGCCCCACTCTCATAAAGACGTTCCCAAAACACCCTCATGAGTGGATTGTTTCCGTGTTCAGTTCCTGACGAATACAACGGTTTGTGCCAGTATGCCAGAATACATTTTTTGTTAGTAGCCTTGAGGTCCTGAACAAGCCAATTCAATTGCATTTTACTCATTACTTCAGAATTGAGAGAGATGAGATGCCACGCCCCCAGATCGAAACTATAATATCCACGACGATCCGGGCCAGCAAGCTCACCAAAGTAGTCATAATACCCGGTCGCTCCATGAGTTTGATACTCGTGATTACCAACAGTCGGAGCGGTGATGGCTTTGAAAGTACCCCACGTGGGTTCATATAGATCCCTAAACTCCGTGGCACTACCATTTTTGTAGACCATGTCTCCGAGAGAAAGCACCCTATCCGGGTGAAGTCTTTTGACCAAGTCGGCAGTTCGCGCTTGTTCACCACCTTCTTGTGCGATATCTCCTGCTGACACAATAGTGTATTCACCAAATTTTTCGGAAGTAATAGTGCGCTTCACAGGTGACACCGCTTCTCCTGGTCGAAAAAATAATGTGACCAGTGTAACAAGCCCCAAGAGAATGAGGAGAAGGACAAAGAGGCGACTAGTGCGGCGAATCGGCGCAGTAGAAGAAAGTGAAGGTTTCTTGGACCACTTGTTCATGGTTACATCTTGATGTATCTCGAGAGACTACCCACCACTGGCAACTCCTTTTCTTTGCGCTGTATAACGTGAACAATGCCAATAATAGAAAGAATGAGAGTAGCGAGGTTGATGATACTGAGAATCATCCAGAACGAGAAAGAAACAGAGCCTAGGATCCAGACGATGATCTCGATACCAAACAATACCAACCCCTGTTTGGCGTGGAACTTTACGAACGGAATATCTTTGCCCATGAGATACGGAACGATAACGAGTGGGCCAAGGTACGAAAGAATGCCTAGAATAGTGTGGTTATCTACCGCCTGGACAGGAGCCACCGATGAGGTTGCCTGTTCTGGCTGAGGAACTACACTTGGCTGACTATTTTGCTCAGGGCTATTTTGATGGGGTTCCATATAATTATATATTGATCAGTAATGGTTATATTATACCACGACTATATAACCCAAACACCGCCTTTACTCCTGACCAATTTTTGTCCCATTCGATGGTTTCATGAGTTTTGAGCTCAACCGTAATAGCCGGAACACCGATGGAAGCCAACCAGTCATCTGCGGCACCGGTAGTCGCATAGGCATCAAATGTTTTTACAGCCGGATATCCTGCGGCGGTCGAATAGCTGTTCATCAACTGGAGTGTATCTGGAAGAATGCCCTTTTTGCACTGAGAAGCGTACACGGCGTTCGACTGACTGTGCCAAAAGATCACAGCATCCGGAGATGAAGTGGCGACATAATCTCGCAGTGCCTGAGTCTCTGGTTCAGAGAATGCTCTAGTTCCTGCACTTACGATAGCCGATCTCCAGGTGCTCTTTGGTTGCCACTTACAATCAAAATTGCGATTGAGGTCTACCTTATGTGCATTGAATCTTCCAGACTCGAGGATGGAAGTACTGGTCGAAATATCCGTGAGAGCAAAGCGACCTTCTTTGCCAGTAACCACAAATACGCCGTCAGGATTGGCCGACGGGATGATAGTCACCGAAAGATTTTCTGGAATGACGGTCGGATTGGCATCGAGATAATCCATAAAGGTGTATGACAGGAGCACGCTGTTCCATTCGTATCCACCATGAACACCTCCAACGAACAAGAGATGCTTCGGGCCCTTCCCATACGTATATGCATCAATAGTGCGACCTTGGACAGAGTGCCCTATAACAACGTGCGTAGGTCCGGAAACCACAGGTGCAACAACCACAGGTGGGACCACGGGTTCTTTGCGATAACCGAGAAATATCCATACACCTATAACAAGAAGAATCAGAACAGTAGCGCCCGCAATGAGCGGCTTCCGAGACGGGGTCGGTGGCTGAGGAGGCATGAGTAAAGAATAGATTAGTTAGCGTAATACCCAAGCAAAGCTTTTACACCTGCAAGGTTCTTGGACCACTCTGTGTCGGTGTGGTTGGTAAGGAGGATACTGACAGCAGGAGTACCGATCTTGGCAAGCCAGTTTGTCATGTCACCTGTAGTAGTGTAGAAATCGAAACTTTCGTGGGCTCCGTAACCTGAGGCTTGTGCCACAGCTTTTGTCAGTGCGCTTGTCTCGGCAGAAACACCGCTATGACAGTTGGATGCGAACACACCGCCCGCAGCGCTGTACCAAACCAAGACCGCAGTAGGTTTTGCAGATTCGACATAGCTTTTTATAGCCTGACTTTCTGGTTCTGAGAATGCAGCGGTGCCGGCGTTCACGGTGACACTTTGCCATTTGCCCGTAGGTTGCCAGTCACAATCGAAGTTGCGATTGAGGTCGATGTTATTGCCATTGTAGCGTCCAGCGACAACAGTAGTCTCTGAAGTAGAAACCTGTGCCTGAGTGAAGTTTCCTGTAGTTGTGCCGACTACTTTGTTCAAACCATCGGGGTTGAGTACTGGGATGATAGTGACCCTGACCTTATCGGGTATGGTTGTGGGATTTTCCTTGAGATACTTTCTCATCTGCTCTGCGACGAGGACTGTATTCCACTCGTACCCACCATGAATACCTCCGACCAAAAGGATCTCTTTGTTACCCGTGCCGTAGTGATAGGCGATGATAGGATTGCCCTGGACTGAAGTTCCGATGACAGTCTGTTCAGAATTTGCTACTGGAGTCGTAGTTGCACTAGGTGTTGGGCTTGGACTCATGCTCGGAGTCGGAGTGACTGGAACGACTTCGGACTTCTGTCGTGTGGCAATAAGATAAATACCCAGGCCAATGATAATGACGCCAATGATGATTAAGGTTGTTTTTTTCATATAGTTAATATTAACATACTTTATTCTGGTTAAAATCTACACTACAGCCGCCATGAGTAGGTATTGACAATGCAGTAATCTGCAGTACTATCCAGATCAGAGCCTGACTACACTGAAGTAGATGGCCACATTAAAAACTTATGAAGAAAACGTTCGCAATAATTAGCGCCTGCTTGACGATTTTTATCTCAAGTGGTCTCCGCCAGGTGCACGCACAAACTGCCGAATCTGGTACACTCGATCCGATTCATGAACTCAAGAAACAGAAGGTTCACAGCCGCGATACAACGGGCCCACTGTTGACTCAGGTGTTGAACGAGCTCATGAGTTCGGGGTACAGCCCTGGCCAACTGAAACAGCAACTGTTTGTTGGCATGTCGGCAGCCAAGGTGCATGACATTGCCACGATGGCTACAACCGAGCGCGAATCCAAACTGCTCTTACTCCTCTACCATAGCCGTCCCGGACTTGTTCCGCACTTTATCACGGACTCTGGGCTCAAAAGCATTTTCGAACGCCACGGAAATCAATTCCTGGCCAAGTATCACAAGCAAATGAACCGCGATGTCATTACCGACGACTTGGTCGAGGTTTTGGAGTTGTATTCGCCAGCGAACGCTGTAGTGATCAGTTCACTTTGTGCGAGTGCGTGGTACCACAACGGACCTCGGGGAGTGTCATACGCCTCGGAGAGGTTGTTGGAGATGACATACTATGTTCGCCAAAACGAACTGGCCAAAAGGTCGCTGGTTCTGCGCCTTCTGAAAGAAGAAGGAATGATCTATTTACCAACTCAGGTAAATGTTATCTACGATTGGAGCGGTCACAAACCAACACCGATCAAGCTTGGAGTGAAGGAGTGGGCAACGGACGACATCGCCGGACTCGAACGTCTGCTCGATAATCCTTATTACGGCTGGATGGCACGCCGACAACTCGATCGGATGCAAGTGATCGTCGAAATCTGAACCACGCTACAGCTCATTGCACCCGAGACAGATCGGGTGCTTTTTTATTCTGGTTAAAATACCTTTTTATTCTGGTTAAAATCTACACTACAACCTGGGTACAGTTTGAGCACCTCTTTGCTTCCAAGGGAATCTCACTCATGCATTCTTTGCATTTTTTGGTGGTTGGATCTGCAGGCGGTCCTTTGCGAGATTTAGCAACAAGCATATTCATTGGTTTGACTACAAAGAAGAAAATAGCCCCTGCAACCATAGCAAACGAAATTACTGCATTTATAAAGTGACCAATCATAAATTGGCTACCATTGACTGTAAAGGCAAAAGCTGAAAAATCTGGAATCCTTGCGATCGCCGCAATAAGTGGAGTCAATAAATCTGATACTAGTGCCGTCACAATTGTGCCAAAAGCTGCACCAATGACGACCCCAACTGCTAGGTCAACCACATTTCCTCTTAGTAAAAAAAGTTTAAATTCTTTCATATTTATTATAAATTAGCGTGAACTTCAGTGTAGCTCTATTTTACTATTATTTTAATGTAAAATCAATGAAAGTAGCCTCCCATACATAATGAGCCTCAAATGATTCCGCTGTCCCCAGGAAATGAGCCCGAAGGTCGAAGACTTCCCTGAAACTGTGGATAACGCATGGTGGCAGTCGTAGGGTCTTTCAGAACAACTGTGTCCAGTATATGGGGTACAGATCAGTGGATACGGGTTAAGGTGCCGTCCAAAATAATCGAGAACCCATACGGTCGTTTACTAGTAGATTGACACTAATAAACAAAAGAATTGTACTAGAAAACTAGGGTTGAAAATCCTAAAAAATGATATAATTACATTAACAATGTCTACACCAAATAGAAAACTTAATAAGATGAGCGTAGTAAGTCTTTTCTATGACAAAAAAGATTCTAACAATACTCCTGCATTCAAAATGATTGATCTTTTTGCTGGTATTGGCGGCATAAGACTAGGATTTGAAAGTATCGGTGGTGAATGTGTATTTACTTCTGAATGGGATGGGCCTGCACAGAAAACATATCAAACAAACTTCGAAGAACTCCCTTATGGAGATATAACAAAAATTGAACCAGAAGATATACCTTCTTTCGATATGTTGCTGGCTGGTTTTCCATGCCAACCTTTTTCACAAGCAGGAAAAAAACTTGGACTTGCAGATACCCGAGGTACATTATTTTTTGATGTAGCAAAAATAGTTGAACATCACAAACCAACAGTTGTCTTTCTTGAAAATGTGAAGAGATTTAAAAGCCACGATGGCGGACGAACCTTCGAAACCATCAAGGGTATCCTTGAAGGATTGGGATATGAGATATATGCACAAGTTCTTAACGCCAGAGATTTTGGCGTACCACAAAACAGAGAAAGAATTTATATAATTGGTTTTCTAGGAAAAACAAATTTCTCATTTCCAACACCTTCTGAAAAGAAAACGAGGCTTGGTGATATTTTAGAAAATAAAGTAGATCCTAAATATACAATTTCAGACAAGCTCTGGGCAGGTCATCAAAGAAGAAAGAAGGAGCATCGTGAAAAAGGAAATGGTTTTGGATACTCTCTATTTAATGAGAACTCAGAATATACCAGTACGATATCAGCACGATACTATAAAGACGGATCTGAAATTCTTATTGAGCAGAAAGGGAAAAACCCTAGGAAATTAACTCCGAGAGAAGCAGCTAGATTACAAGGATTTCCTGATGATTATGTAATTTCGACTAGCGACAGCCAAGCTTATAAACAATTTGGTAATAGTGTTGCGGTACCTGTAATTAAGGCCCTAGCTAAAGAGATTGATAAAGCTCTCAAACAACTCAAAAAGACAACGACTAATGAGTCGAAAATAATGAACCTCGATGAGATCAAAAGAGAAAGTGTTGCAAAAGCAAGAAAAAGTGTTGCTTCTAAATTAGTGGGTGTCAGTAACTAGAGAATCCCAATATCTATTGTCTGCTCTCCACTGAGAGTAAGGCCTTACATTTCCCTGATACATACCACTATCAAAAAAGATTAGACCTTTTCTCACGCCCTTAATCCAAGAACTAAATCTGATTGGTGCACCGAAAACAATACTTGAGTAAGTACCTGTTGAGTCTTTGAGACATTTAAACCACCCGAGCTTATTGAACTTTTGTTCAACTCTTTTCTTCATCATTTCCGCACTCCATTCAGCAATAACTAGATTGTTCTTCTGCATATTTTTAGGAACAATTTTGTCCTTATCAACTCTAGTATCTTCTTTGAAAGAATATATCGCAATAATATTGCCGACTTCATCAACCTTGAGTATTTGTCCAAATGAGTTGTATGCATCTATTTTAGGAGTCGGTTTTCCAGACCATGAATATCTATTTTTCTTTGCGGGATTAGGCGCGCCAAAAATAACAAGAAACTGATCACGATCAATTCCGTATTTTTCATCCTTGAATATGTAATAACTTGCAGACCAATCACCAAAAGTAGTTTTACTTGAAGTATTATTCTTCATCTCGAAACCAAAGATATCTGGCGAATTACTTGCGTTATGTGCAATACCCATTTGTACCTCTAGCCAGTGACCATCTTTGCCGTCATGTCTTATATTTGAAGCTGAACTATCCGGAACCTTGCCCCTTACGTTTTTATTAAAAAGTCGGATGATTTTCTCTTTTATCTTCTCAGGATCCACTGTCTCCGTGGATTTCTTGACATTAGCCATAATGTAATACATGGTATCAGGAAACAATAGATAAAGCTACCCTGAAGAAAAGATAAAGTTTTTATTATGATTAAAGTACTACTTATTGAGCAATCTTATATTTATACAGATTTAGGAAATTTGGAAATTGCGAGTGTAGAGGATTCGGAAGTGAATCCAAAGTAAACCATCCTATATCATCAAATTTATGAGGCTCACCGTTTGACACCTTCTCTCTATCCACTAAAACTTTGAAATCAAGAGCGATCCAGTGAGTTTTCTTTCCATTATGTTCTCGATGTACATCTCTATAGCCAAGAAATTCATATTTAATTACATCTGTGCAATATTCTTCAGAAATTTCTTTTCTCAGGGTATTTTCAATTGTGTCCCCAAACTCTAAACCGCCACCTCCAGGATCCCATGTACCGTGTTCGTCGCGGCAATTTATACTTCTTTTATTAAGCAAAATATTACCTTTCCCATCGTGGCAAAGATAAACAATTGTTACACCTGTATAGTCCTCACCTTTTTTCATATATGAATTATATCAGTTAATTTAAACCTGCACCTGCATTAACCCCTCTAGGTCGTTCGATACTTTTCTAAAGTGCTGCGGCACGTGGACGATGTTCGAACCTCATTAATCAACATATCAGACCTGAATTGGTTCAGGATTGTTCAGACTTGGTAAATCAATTACCTCGGGGCAGAGCCCCGAGGTATGTCTCGAGGTCTGGCCTGAGTGGTGAATAATGGGAGCTGGTGCAGGTGCTCCATCGTCTTTCCTTGGTTGGTGACATATCGTTCGACCGTCTTCCAGTCTCCCCG
>JBBQVG010000032.1:0-8356 GCA_038211765.1 Minisyncoccia bacterium
CAACATATAGTCCAACATCAGGTTCTAAAAATCTTGTTATTGGCTTCAACGCTAAGGTTCCCACTGGCACGGCAAGTAACCAGATGAGCATTGGTAATTTAATTTACGGAACAGGACTAGATGGATACGGCGATGTGGTAAGCACAGGCTCCGTCGGCATCGGTACTACTTCACCATGGCGCAAACTGTCAGTTACTGGAACAGTCGGCTTCGATGGACTCTCTGCTGCCGGCGGAACATCTGGTGCTCTGTGTCTTTCGGCTAGTAACGAAGTGACCGTCAACGGTGGTGCTACTTGTACAGTTTCGTCAGCCCGCTTCAAGCACAATATCGCCAGTCTCGGGTCAGCGCTCGATGCGGTCGGCAAGTTGCGCCCGGTCTCATTTGATTATAATGGAACCAATGAATCACACCTCGGTTTCATCGCCGAAGAAGTGGACCTCATAGAGCCTCGCCTGGTCTTCTACGAGACCAAGACCGGCCCCGATGGTGTGCTCATTCCCCGCGGTGTTCGTTATGAAGAAATGACCGCTCTTTTGGCCAAGGCTATTCAGGAACAGCAGGTGCAGATCAACGGTATCTTGAATGGTACGGCTACAAGCACACTGGCCTCGTCATCATTTGTCACTCAGGTGGCAGAGATGGTCAAGAGTCTTGTCCAGTCTTCGGGTGAATGGGTTATCGCGAAACTGACTGTCAAGAGTCTCTACGCCGAAGATGTCTTCGCCGATCGTGTCACCACAAAGGAGCTTTGTCTCGAAGATCTCTGTGTCACCAAGACACAGCTCCAGGCACTTTTGCAAAACGCTAACATTTCTGGATATGTAGGAACCTCTACACCTCCGACTGGCACTTCAACTCCACCAAATCAGACTCCTCCAAACACGACTCCTCCTGATACTACGCCACCAGATAATACGCCGCCAACAACAGGAACTTCGACTGACACAACAGCGCCGTTTATTACGATCAATGGCATCAATCCCGTAAGTGTCCAAAAGGGAGGTTCGTTCGTAGATATGGGTGCAGTAGCTACTGACAATACCGATGGTGCAATAACGGTGGTGGTTTCGGGTGATACCGTAGATGCAAATACTGCAGGCATCTATACTATTATATATAGTGCAACCGATGTGGCTGGTAATGTAGCAAGTTCCACCAGGACGGTGACTGTAGTAGAGCCAGAAACTGTTCCAAGTCAATCAGTAACTACGACTCCTACAATTCCCGCACCCACATCAGTATCTACCTCGACGCCACCAACTGGCGGAACTTCAGGGGGATCTTCTGATGGAGCTACTGGAGGACCTTCGGGTGGATCTACTGTCGGACCTACTGATCCAGCTACAGGATCGAGTGTAGCTCCTTCGCCGGATCAGAGTGCAAATCCAAACCCAAGTTCATCGTCAGTCTCATCGCCATCGACTGATCCGGCTACGCCGCCAACTACGCCGCCAGCGGACGCTGGTACTGGGGGAGGGAATTAGGGGAGGTGGGGGTGTGCATGTTATAATGCTTCCATGCAGGATACCATAGCTAAAATCGCTGAAGCAGCTAAACCAACATTAGAGAAGTACCGTGTACGCTATGCTGGGGTATTTGGTTCACAGGCTCGCGGAGACGCAAAACAGGATAGTGATATCGATATTCTCGTTACCCTTGGAAGTAAAACACTTTCAGCTTGGGATTTTGTGGGCATGAAACAAGAACTTTCCGAACGGCTCAAAAAACAGGTTGATCTCATTTCTGATACAGCCATAGTGCCTTATTTTCGTGAATATATTTACCGAGATCTCAAAACTATCTATGAACAAAGATGACAGTGCATATGTGCTTTTGATGCGTGATTCATTCCGCAAAATTAGGGAGTTTGCAGGAACTATGACGTATGAACAATTCATGACTGACCAGAAGACGCAAAGTGCCATACTCATGCAACTTCAGGTCATCGGCGAACTTGCAAAGAAAATGCCAGAAGTTATAAAAGGAGATATTAATGCTCCATGGAAACAGATGGCGGGTCTCCGGGATGTTGTTGCTCACAATTACTTTAGTCTGGATTTGGCGACTGTCTGGCATACCATAAAAGAAGGTGTACCCCAAGTTGAGGTGGAAGTAGAAGCATATTTAAAAAAGAGTGCACTCAGAGAATAATATACTTAAGCTACACTCCATGAAAAGACTGGCATTACCCCTCATCCGCCAAGGCTACGGCAGGCGAGGCTGGCTCCCCAGGACATGAATCAACCTACTTTGGTCCTGCGACGAAGACAGCACTCATCAAGTTCCAGGTGGCAAACAAGATATCGCCGGCGAGTGGAGTGTTTGGGCCGATTACACGCTCCAAAATATCCTCACTTAGGTAACGGGTATTACTTAGATTTAACTATATCCTTGTGATAGGATATAAGTATGATCATTACTGATGAAATCAAGAATAAAATCGCTCGATTGGCCGAGAAGCACACATTGACACTGGTGGTGCTTTTTGGGTCGCAAGCGACAGGAAGGGTTCACTCTTCGAGCGATATAGACATTGCAGTTCTTGGCAATCACAAAATTGACCGTCTCAGTATTGGGGCAGAACTGGAAGAGTTATTTGAACGCAATGACCTCGAAGTTGTAGATCTTTCTATGGCTTCACCTACACTTATGTATGTCATTGTCGAGGATGGGATATTATTATACGAAACCCAAGAAGATTACTTCTTCGATTGGAAAATGCATGCAATACGAACATGGATGGAGACCTCCTGGCTTCGTCGTATGCGAGACAAAAAAATGCTCGAAGGGGTGCCGGTGCTTACGTAACAAAAATGGTTCATCCTACAATAAAAAGAAAAATTGAAATATTCAAGGAATACTTTGATAAATTAAATCAATATGTTGTTTTACCGACCAATGAACTGATTCTAAATGAGGAAAAAAGGCTGGTTTTTGAGTTTGCTATATAAAATGCTATGATGGTTTTATGATCATTAGCGATAAAATGAAGGAGCGAATCAATCAATTGGCCAAGGAATACGCCCTGGAGCTCTTGCTCCTGTACGGATCACAGGCACGTGGTGACGCGCACAAAGAAAGCGATATAGACACCGCATATCTTTCTAGTAGAAAACTTACATTTGAAGAGGAAATGGCACTGGATAGCCATCTCACTGGAGTCTTTCAGAATGACAATGTTCAATTGGTCAACGTTAGACGAGCTTCACCATTACTATTGAAACTCATCGTCAAGGACGCAGTTCCACTCTATGAAAGAAGTCGGGGTATTCTGGATGATCTGTACATTTATGCGCTCCGCCTCTACGAGGAAGCCAAACCGTTGTTTGAACTCAGATCTCATTATGTAAATAAAAAGATTAAAGCTTACCAACATGTTGGATAAAGATCTTGTTACAAGGAAAATTGAGTTACTAATAGGATATCTTGATGAACTCGAAACGCTTGTAAGCGGCAAGACCATCGAGGATATTCGAGCTGATTCACTAAAATACCATTCTGTTGAGAGACTTTTTCAGCTGGCGGTTGATATAATGATTGATATCAACGTACACATCATTCGAGAGGGTGGTTTTGGAGCCGTCGATGATATACAGAGTACTTTCAAGATGCTTGGAGAACACAAGGTATTGGAGCACGTATTTGCAGATAGAATTGCGCCTATAGTAGGTGCACGAAATATGATAGTTCACAGATATGAGAAATTGGATATGAATATATTCCTAACAAAACTCAAAAATAATTTTTCGGATTTCAAGACGTATCTCTCACAGATTCACTCATACCTAGAAAAATCAAATAATTAAATTTTGTAATTTAAGCTATACTACCTCCATGAAAAGATTCATATTACCCCTCATCATTGTTGTGGTCGTTGCAACTTTTGTCTGGTACTCATTCTTTAGACCTGGTGGCACCGCGCAGCATCAGGCAAATATCCTGCCCACTGCCGTCGACCCTTCCTTGGCAACATCTTCGCTGGCTACTTCTTCTCCTGTATACACCCTTGATCCCACTACCTCCAAAACATATACCGATCCAACCTATCATTTCTCATTCAAATACCCGAGCGACTTCAAAATCTCACCCATCAAAGCAGATGGTATGACTACTATTCTGGTTCAAGATTCCAAGGCCACTGCTGGTTTCCAGATCGACATCACCCCTATGGATGAGGACATCCAGGCTCTGACCGTCGAACGTATCCGGCAAGATCTCCCTGATATTCACATCGAATCTCCCCAAGATGTCGTCCTCGGAGCATCAGGCAAGGGCGTAGCTTTCTTTGGTGATGATCCCGCCTTTGGTGGCAAGAGTAGGGAAGTGTGGTTTGTCTACAAAAAGACCCTCTACCAGATCCGCACCTATGTTCGTTATGACAATCTCCTCAAGGCAGTGCTCGGAACGTGGGAGTTTAGGTAGGGTGAAAGTACAAGCATCTATTTGTGGAAAACAATGTAGTACCAACCTGCTACAATACTATATATGTCACAGAGAAACATCATCGCAGTAGCGGCCCTCGCCCTACTCATCGGAGGAATCTCCATACTGTCTTCAGCTAATCTTCCTGGCATTACGACTCAACATGGGCAGACTGCTGCTGTTTCTGATTTTAATTCTAGTTTAGTCGCCTACTATCCTTTTGATGATCTGACAGGTATCGATTATTCAGGGCACGGCAATACTCTCACTTTCAATAGTTCACCGCAAATTATTTCTGGAAAAATTAACCAGGCACTTTCTTTTAATGGAGTCGATGATTATGCTGGGCGCAACAATGATATTATCGGCGCGGGTGCGGTGACTGTTACTGCATGGATATATGTAACATCGGATGTTGGACGTGGAGATATTATTCATAACGGTCAATTTGATTTAAAGTATTGCGGCGCCTGTTCGACTGTAAGGCATCGTCTCGGGTTTAATTCTAGTCTCGCTGGAGGCGAAGCATTTTCCAATGCAAATGAGGATATCCAACTCAATCGTTGGTATTTTGTTGCACTCGCCAGAGACGTGGCAGGTCTCGTAGATCTATATATAGACGGATCTTTAAATAGTTCTAACATCAATGCGGGGACTCCTTCTGCTGGATCCTATACTTGTGCTCCGGGCTGTGGAGGGTCCAAATTCCCTGGCTCTATGGATGATCTGAGAATATATAGCCGAAAACTCAATCAGAATGAGATATCTGATCTTTTTGCACTTGGAAATGCTAATACTGGCACGCAACCTCCAGAGCCACCGCAACCTCCTCAGGGTGGTGACACCACCCCTCCTCAAAACGTTTCCATAACTTTTCCAACTGGAGGAACACTTAGCGGCGTTATTTCTATTGGTGGAAGTGCGACCGACAATGTAGCTATTGCAGGGCTGACCTTCAAGGTCGATGGGGTTACCATTGGTTCAGAAGATATAACCGCACCATATGGGATTTCATTAGACACACTCAATCTTTCAAACGGAACCCATGCACTGACGGTGTTAGCTCGAGATACATCAAATTATACAACTCTTTCATCGGCAGTTTCTATAACAGTTTCAAATTCTCAAACAACTGTTCTTCCGCAGGATGCTTTGGGATATACAGTTCCACCAGCCGCAATCAGGACAGTGGCTTGGACAGCTCCAGTAGGCATTCCGGAACCGCCATTTGGTATACGTCAGGATGTTACGATGTACATTCTTAGTCCTGGAGAAAATTGCACTAATGCACCGACAAAGTGTTTTGATTATGGAAATGGTCCTGAAGTATATCACCTCAATCCACAAGGTGAACCGTACACTCACTATGTCGATAGCACTCTACCTACGTGTACTTCAGATAATGCGATGACCAAATGTAGTACGAACAGTAATAATCCTTTTGGAACCGTGGCCAAACCTCGTAGGGGTATTCCGTACGATCCACCATCAGGAAGCGTGATCGAAATGCAGGGTCATCAGACTAGTGAAGGTCAAGGTCAGTCAGGTGTCGTAGACCCTAGTAAGGACTTTATTTTTGGTAGAGGAACAGCGGCGCGCCCAATATTTTTTAGGGGACAGTCAGTGGCCGACCCTGCACTCGTAGACTGGAATTTCTCCTTCTTTGGAGAATACGTGATCCTTGAAAACATCTCTTTTTCCAAAACCGGTTTGAGCATCCGGTCAGACTTTTACAATGATTTTTATCATAGAAGCATAAACCATGTGTCATTTAGAAGTATGAATTTCAGCGGAGGCGGGACTGACCATGATGGCTCTGGAGCATTTATTTCATGTGGGACCAATGATAATGCCTATAGATTTTCTGATATTGTTTTTTACAAAAACACTATTCATGATATCGGAATTTGGGATACTGATGTCGAAAACGATACACTTGGTGTCGGTTTGTGCGCTGACAACCAAGACAATATCTGGGTACTTGATAACCATATTTACCATATGGGAGGTGATTCTATACGTGTAGGACAAGGAGGTTGTCAGACGGGCATTCCTTGTTATGTAAATGGTGGTAAAGTGTTTATTGGTAGAAATGAATTTCATCACAATCGTGAGAATGCCGTCGACATCAAATCAACGAAAGATGTTATTATTTCCGAAAATAATTTTTATGGTTTTTCGCGTGAGAACGCTATAGTCATTCACTATGGTGCCGAGGATGTCTGGGTCATCAATAACAAGATATCCGATTCTATTGGAGGGGTGTATTCAAGTGAAGTCTCTGTCACTCCTCCTCTTGGACTCCATATTATCGGTAATCTTTTCGTAAATGCCGGTAGCTCTATCAATGTTGGTGGAGGGGGAAATGTAGAGGTGTTTAACAATACCATTATAGATCCCAGGCATGGCATTTTGCGAGATCAGGGAGTTGACATGACCATTGTAGGAAATATTGTAAGTGGAGTCGACACTACCGATCCGGACCATTCTCATGTCTCTAACACTGATACACAGAAGGCGCTGACTAATGCTATAGATTACAATCTGTTTTATCAAAATGGATCACCGCTCGTTATATATTGGGGAGGCCTGTATTCCACAGTTACAAGCCTTATAAGCGCAACTGGCAAATGCTCGAGTTGTATTTCAGCGGATCCAAAATTTGTAGGTCCTTCTGATTTTAGGCTTCAAAGTGATTCTCCTGCCATTGATAAAGGGGTTGAAAGTCCCGTCTATCAACGTTATCAGTCAAAATATGGAGTAAGTATTGCCTACGATATTCTCGGCAACAACCGTCCAGCGGGAGCCGGCTATGATATAGGTGCCTACGAATATTGTACCGGACCAAATTGTTCTACACCGCGAGTTGATGCAACTATATATACATTGTCTCTTATAAAAGATGGTGGCGGTATAGGTACGGTGACCATTACAGGGGAGACACCATGTGGTGTTAGTTGTGGTTTACAAAATGTAAGTGGGAGGAGTGGTACGAGCATAACTTTGAATGCTAGTGCGGCCCCAGATAGTTTATTTGTGGGTTGGTCAGGTGCGTGCACCAACACATCGGGTCCATGCACAGTTATGCTTGATTCTGACAAATCAATTACCGCAATTTTCAACTCAGACGGCCTCGACCGCATTTCTCCCAACCTCACATTCATCACCCACGACACCATCAGTACCTCCTCTGCCCACATCTCCTGGACAACCAACGAACCAGCATACTCCCAAGTAGAGTATGGTCTCACCGCTCCAGTAAATGGAATAGGAGGCTACGGAAGCAAAACAGCCTCAACCTCTCTTACCCAAGCACCCTCCTTCACACTTTCCCTCCCTAGCGCTTCCACCACCTACCACTACAGAGTCTGGTCTAGAGATTCAGCAGGCAACACCAGTATCTCTGATGATGGTCATTTCGACACACTAGCAGATACAGTCACATCCCCAGTCACTCCACCTACAGGAACAACCACACCCCCAACAACTCCTCCAGTCACTCCACCTACAACAGGTGGTGGCTCCTCAGGCTCTAGTGGCTCATCTGGTGGCGGATCATCTGGAGGTGGCTCCACCGCATCCACTGGCTGGACTGGCACAGGCATCACCCCAGCCAACGTCATAGGGACAGGCCACATCACCATCGGTGCACCAAAGGCAGGCGGCCCACTCTGTACTGTATCTACTTTCCCTGCATTACCAACATCCACTGGCTACGGCACTAGAGGAACAACAGTCACCACCCTCCAGAACTTCCTTAGAACTCGTGGTTACCTCACACAATCATCAGTCACTGGCTACTATGGTCCACTTACGAAAGCAGCAGTAGTCAAATACACCACAGCACGCACAAACTCAACAAAGAGCTGTACCACTGCTGTTCCTTCTTCCTTCTACTCTCCACCTTCCACTCTCTTCTCTCGTACCCTCC
>JBBQVG010000033.1:0-8296 GCA_038211765.1 Minisyncoccia bacterium
CGCAATCAAGGCCGCAGATCTGTGGCTCAATACTCCATTTAGTGGAGACGAGAGGCACAAGAGAAGGATCGGTCAGATAGATGATATTGAATAAAAAACACAAATCCACGAATTTACACCAATACCACTAATATGAACAGAGTAGAAATTATCCCCGCTATACTTCCCAAAGATTTTACTGAAGTAACAGATAAGACTTCACTGGTAAAAGGGTTGGTTAAAGTGGTTCAGATAGATGTTTGTGATGGTCAATTCACACCTCAGGCAACATGGCCGTACAAGAGAGAGGACGATTCATTCGAGAAGATTCTTCATGAAGAAGATGGCTTGCCAGGTTGGGAGAAGCTTGATTTTGAAATAGACCTGATGGTCAATAATCCCGAAAAAGTTATCGAGGATTGGGTGATGGCAGGGGCAACGCGCATAGTTATTCATTCAGAATCTCGTGGTAGTGTCTTGGACGCCGTAGATAATCTCGTAGATAGAGTTGAGATAGGTATTGCATTGAACATAGAAACACCGATAGAAGTGCTCGAACCATATGCGGGTAAGATCCAGTTTGTGCAATGTATGGGAATAGATCAGGTTGGATTTCAGGGGCAAGAGTTCGATGAACGAGTGATCGAGAAGGTGAAGGAAGTCAAAGAAATGTATCCTGACCTTGTCGTGTCAGTCGATGGAGGAGTTACGCTGCAGACAGCGTCACGGCTGATTGAGGCTGGAGTTGATAGATTGGTGGTGGGCTCGGCTATATTTGGTAGTGATAATTTTATTGAGGCTTTGCAAAGGTTCAAGTCGCTAGGTCATGGTTGATCTTTCTTTTTATACCAAATAAGCACGTCAGATGAAGTTCAAGTACTGTTCAATTTTTTGAAAATACACCAAACCGCTATTCGAGTAAAACTGTGGAAAATCGTTGAGGTACAGCTCCCACAAAGTGCTATACTTATAGTCAAATGGCACTGACAGATGAAAAAGTAGCCCTGCTCGAAAAAAAGGCGCTGGAGATACGCCGCTCTATCATAGAGATGCTTATTGAGGCAAAGTCTGGGCACACCGCTGGTCCTCTCGACATGGCGGATATTTTCACATATCTATATTTTCATGCACTCAAACATGATCCAAAAAAACCCGATTGGACATACCGCGATCGACTAGTATTGTCCAATGGTCACATCTGTCCGGTCCTTTATGCCACCATGGCGCACGCGGGATATTTTCCTGTAGAGGAGTTGCAGACTTTGCGCAAGTTTGGTTCACGACTCCAGGGTCATCCGCATCGAGACTTTTTGCCTATGTTGGAAACATCTTCGGGTCCACTTGGTTGTGGTTTGTCGCAGACGACGGGTATGGCGTTGGCGGAGCGTATCGATCATGGCAAAACTTCAGGAAAACAATTTTACTGCCTGATGGGTGATGGCGAACTCGATGAAGGTAACAACTGGGAAGCGATGATGCTTGCGGGTAAGGAAAAGCTGCAAAATATCACTGCCATCGTCGATCGCAACAATATTCAGATCGACGGATTCACAGAAGACATCATGCCCCTTAACCCACTTGTTGATAAGTGGAGATCATTCAATTGGCATGTACAGGAGATCGATGGTCATAATTTTCGGGATATCGACAGAGCTATCGGCGAGGCACATGCGGTCTTCGATAGACCTTCGGTGATAATTGCCTACACTATTCCTTCAAAGGGCATTCCAGAATTTGAACGTCAGTTCGAATGGCATGGCAAGCCACCGACAACGCCGGAGGAGATAGAGACTGCTCGGAATGCGCTGAAGGAGGCGAGAACGATGGGAGGGCAGGTTGAGGCAGGGCATTCGAACTAAATTTTAAAAGACATTAAAAATAATCCATAACTATGAAATACTTCGAAATCATTTTAAAAATATTATTTGTAACTGGTGCAGTCACTTTTTTCCTTGATCGCAATACTTTTTGGGATTCGATTTATTACTTCTTGGTGGTATGTCTCGTCCTTGGTATAACGCTTATTTTCAATAAAAAGAAGCAGAGTTACGGATACAAGTTGGTAAAACGTGAGATTATTATGAGGAGGGTGGAGGGGATAGTGCTGGTGGTATTTGCGGTTGTGTTCGCCATTTTGAAAGCAAAGGGACAAATCTAAATTATGCATCCAAAATTACAAAAATTAAGATACCTTGTTCTGACCTTGAATTTTATTTTGGTACTTTTTCCTTGGTTATTGGTTGCGATCTTACAAAGCCATGTAGCTGAGCAGTATTTAAAATATAGCCCACTGTATCCTGATGGTTTTTTGTGGATTTTTTGTGTATTTTTGATAGTAGACATCATTATTTCTATTGTGTACGGAATTCTCAAAATAAAATATCATTTCAAGGCTAAATCAAAAAATGTGTTATTTTGGATAATTCTTATTCTGTTAGTTTTATACACCATATATATTGTCCATGAGCTATTTCAGCGTCCAAGTTTGTGCTGTGTACCTCCTTTACCATCTCAATTTCCCAAATTACTTAAACAATATTGATCATGCTTAATTCTGAGTTAAAACTTAATCCGAAACTCTTCGACAATGATGTCGAGAAAGCTCATATCCGCGCTGGATTTGGTGAGGGGTTACTTCGAGCAGGTGAACTGGATGCACGAGTAGTTGGACTATGTGCAGATCTCACCGAGTCCACGCAGATGCATCTTTTCAAGCAAAAGTTTCCTGAGCGATATATAGAGATCGGTGTCGCAGAACAAAATATGGCGACAGTTGCAAGTGGAATGGCGGCCATGGGTAAGATCCCATTTTTGACATCATATGCCATGTTCAGCCCAGGGAGAAACTGGGAGCAGATCCGTACAACTATCGCATACAACAATCGACCAGTGAAAATCATCGGCTCCCACGCAGGCATTTCCGTTGGACCTGACGGTGGAACACACCAGGCTATAGAAGACCTTGCTATTATGCGAGTTATTCCCCGTATGGTCGTGATCTCGCCGTGTGACGCTATCGAAGCTCGAAAGGCAACAATGGCTGCAGCCAAGACCGATGATCCGACATATATTCGCCTGGCCCGTGAAAAAACTCCGGTTATGACTACAGAAGAGACTCCGTTCAAGATCGGAAAAGCGCAGATAGTATTCAAATCACAAGGCAAAGGACAAGGAATAAAAATCGGGCATGCACAAAGTAAAGATCACGATAAGACAAGTGTAGGAATAATTGCGACTGGAGCTTTACTACATCGCGCCCTCTTGGTGGCGAAAAAGATGGATGGTGAAGGTAAGAATGTGACAGTCATGAATCTTTCCACTATCAAGCCGCTCGATGAAGAAGCAGTCATCAAACTAGCTCACGAAACTCGGGCATTGGTTACTGTAGAAGAACATCAGATACATGGGGGTATGGGTTCGGCAGTGGCAGAATGTCTCGCTGCTCATTTCCCTGTCCCCATCGAATTTATCGGGGTGGACGACCAGTTCGGACAGTCAGGCACTATGAATGAACTGATCGAACATTATGGGATGGGAGAAAAAGATATATACGAGGCAGCAAAAAGAGTGATGTTGCGAAAATCGTAGGATTGACGCTATAGTACTTGGATGGCCTCAAATCCTCTCTTCAAACTAGCTACACCTTTTGAACCTGCCGGCGATCAGCCCAAAGCTATTGCCGCACTTACAGAGGGGCTCCAAAAAGGTCTGGATCGACAGACTCTCTTTGGCGTAACAGGGTCAGGTAAGACATTTACTATGGCAAATGTCATAGCTCACTATGGTAAGCCGACACTCGTGATCGCACATAACAAGACATTGGCAGCCCAGCTTGCTCAGGAATATCGTGAATTTTTCCCACACAATGCGGTGCACTACTTTGTTTCTTATTACGATTATTATCAGCCGGAGGCGTACATGCCGACGACTGATACTTATATAGAAAAGGAGGCCATGATCAATGAAGAGATCGAGAGACTTCGTCACGCTTCGACGCAGGCACTTTTGAGTCGCAAAGACGTGATCATTGTGGCGTCAGTTTCGTGTATTTATGGTTTGGGAAGTCCAGAAGAATATGAAAAAGTAAATCTGAAACTTTCTGCGGGCATGGAAATTTCGCGTGCCGAACTTGTACGCAAACTGATTGATATTCATTTTGAACGTACTCTCGCTGACCTAAGTCCTGGTCAGTTTCGAGCACTAGGGAATACTGTTGAGATCATGCCGGTCAACGACAAGACTATTTATCGTGTCGAATATGAAAGTAGTACACTCGCTCCTATCGTTGAGATCGATCCTATTTCACGCACACTGCGCGGTACTCATGAGACCGTTTTTATTTTTCCGGCAAAACATTTTATATCAAGTGACGATCAGGTTGCACTAGCAGCCAAGACCATCCAGGCCGAACTTACTGGTCGTCTGAAGGATCTGGAAAAAGCCGGAAAGATGCTCGAAGCCGAACGTCTCAAAAGACGTGTAAAGTATGATCTTTCAATGATAAAGGAAATTGGATACACAAATGGCATCGAAAACTACTCAAGACACTTTTCGGGCAAGATGCCGGGTGAACCACCAGATTCATTGCTCGCATATTTCCTAAAGAAAAAAGATCCGAAGACCGGTAAGATGGTGGCAGATTTCCTGACTATTGTGGATGAATCTCATGTCACCATCCCACAACTCAACGGAATGTATGCTGGTGATGCTTCACGAAAAGATACTCTAGTCGAACACGGGTTTCGTCTTCCGTCGGCAAAGGATAACCGACCACTCAAGTTCCCCGAATTTTTGGAACGTATCGGTCCAATGATATATACATCAGCCACACCGGGCAAATATGAGCATGAAAATAGTAAGCAGGTGGTTGAGCAGGTTATCCGCCCGACAGGTCTCGTCGATCCTGTTATAGATATCAAGCCCATCACGGAAGAAGGAGATAGCAGAAGAAAGAAAGATGGAAGTCACTACAAGGGGCAAATATTCGATTTTATTTCTGAGGCTGAAACCGTCATCAAGAAAGGGGAGCGTGCCATAGCTACTACTCTTACAAAGAAGATGGCTGAGGATCTCTCCGAATTTCTAAAAGAAAAAAAGATCAAGGCTACGTATCTGCACAGTGATATCAAAACTATCGAGCGCATCACCATCCTTACAGATTTTCGAAAAGGGAAATATGACGTCCTGGTGGGAGTTAACTTGCTTCGTGAAGGACTAGATCTGCCCGAAGTTTCACTCATTGGCATACTTGATGCAGACAAGGAGGGATTTCTCAGGTCGGAGACTTCACTTATCCAGACCATAGGTCGTGCAGCGCGCAACTCTGCTGGACGCGTCATTTTGTATGCTGACAACATGACAGGGTCTATGGATAAAGCCACAAAGGAAACCAACCGCCGTCGTGATATCCAGATTGCATACAATACTGAACATGGCATCACTCCACAAACTATCAAGAAACAGATTCATGATATTACAGACCAGCTACGTAGCGATCACGATAAAGCAGTAGGTGCACTTGTACAGATAGACGAAGAGCTGGCACGTACCAATCCGAGGCTCCTTATGAAGCAAAAGGAAGAATCTATGGAGATGGCCGTAAAAAATCTAGATTTCGAAACAGCGGCCCTCGTTCGGGATGAACTTATTGCTCTTGAGCAAAAGTTTGGGATAAGTGGTTTTGCCAGCCAAAAGAAGGGTAGAAGGAAATAGAAACATGAGGTATAATTAGGCCAATATACAAATATATGTCTACAGACGAAAAAATATTGATTATCGAAAGCGATGCCACAGTAGGTCAGGGTCTTGTTACTGCACTTCAGGATGATGGTTTTTATCCGATATGGGCAAAGACCGGAACAGAAGGATTGAAGATGATGTTTGATCTCCTTCCACGTCTCATTTTTCTGGACGTTACTCTTCCTGATATTGATGGGTACGAAATCCTCGAAAAGAAGCAAGCTGAGCCTATTCTTGCCAAGGTTCCTGTTTTCCTCTTGTCTTCTCAGGGTGAACCTATCAATATGCAAAATATTCCTCAGGGGAGTGTTACCGAGTTCCTCATGGCCATTCATTCCGATCCGAAAGATGTACTGGTGAAAATCAACGCCCTCCTTCGCCCGGGGAGAAGCGCATCCCCCGTGCCGAGCAAGGGAAAGGAAAAGAAAATTTTGTGGGTTGAAGATGACAAACTCATCGGTACTATTTTGGCAAAAAAGATCGTCTCTTCGGGTTTTGAACTTTTTCATGCAAAAAACGGCGAAGAAGCTCTCGAGATTATTGGCCACGAAACCCCAGATGTTATCGTCGTCGACCTCCTGCTTCCTGGTATGAGCGGATTCGATATCCTACAGAAGATCCAGATGGACCCAACCAAGAAAAGTATCCCTACCATGGTCCTCTCCAATCTGAGCAAGCCGAGCGATATCGAGAAGGCAAAGGTCCTTGGTGCAAAGAAGTTTCTCGTCAAGGCTGCAACGTCTCTCGATCAGATCGTGGCAGAGATCAAAGAATTGTGTAATTAGGGATACAGTATCCTAATCTACAAATACATTCCACTATTAAGAATTTACGCCATGGCCGCATGATTTACCAGTTCGTGAGCATCACCTTCGTAGCCTGCCATCTGAAGAGCGATGTAAATCGGTTCAGCAATAATGGCATCACCTTGGGTTTCGAAGTTGCGTTTGAGTGCCACTTCGTCGACCGAAATGCGACAGATGAACGGCTTCCCGTTTGCTTCTCGCAACAAAGTGTTGAGCTGATTAACCAGATTGACCACAATCGTCGGAAAGTCTCGAACAATCGAACTGCCGACCAGATCACGTTGATGTTCGCTGGTCATGCATTCCAGTATCTTACCGAATTCGATCTTGTTTTTCTTCCATCCTCCTTCGAGCCCCTCGAAATTAATCGGGTTTCTCTTGTGAGCCATGGTTGATGATCCGACTTGTCCCTTTTCAAACGGTTCGCACAACTCCCCGATTTCAGTGCGCATCAGTTGCCGACAGTCGAGTCCGAACTGTCCTAACGATGCCGACAGCTTCACACATGCAAACAAATAGTCGGCAAGCGGTTCAGGAGGAAGGATCTGTGTGCTGATCGGTGCAGGCTTGAGGCCGAGCTTTTCGAGCACGCGCTCTTCGAAGGTTTTGTCACCGCAGCGAGCTGCGATGCCGAGACCAACCTGGGCGTTGTACACACCGACTGCACCGGAGATCTTTCCCACCAATTTTTTTGCTGCGTCGTTGGCGCTTTGGATGTTGGTGAGAATCCTGCTGAGGATCGTCGCGAACCAGAAGCCGACAGTGATCGGTAGTGCATGCTGACCATGCGTCCGCCCAATCTGAGGATGAGCCGCGAACATATTGACCTGCTCGACAAAGTGACCAATCACCTTGTCGGTGAGTCGCTTGACAACTTCGTGTCCGCGAACAAACTGCAAAGCTCGAGCGGTGTCGAGCGCGTCGTAACTCGTGAGCGGAACGTGAATCCATCGCCGAAGCTTTGGGTCCACTTTGCCTTGAGCAATCCGCACCCAGGCACGGATGTCATGCTTGGTTACATTGCGTTCCACGTCATCCACTTCGGTCGTCGTGATGGAGAGAAGCTGTTGTTCGATCTCAGGCGTGAGCAGTGCGATGTCGGCCTCAGGAATAATCCCGATTTCGGCCAACGTTCTTATTGTTGCGATTTCGACTTCGGCGACAGCTTGAAACAAGTTGTCGTAGCCGAAGTGCGGCTGTAGGTCCCTCGGTTGGTACCGAGGGTTTCCTGGAAGTGAGAGGTTTTGCATTTCAAAGTTCCTTTCTTGGTTTAATTTTTATTGTCTAAGCTTGATATTACTTAAAATCCAATAAAAGGCAACAGAAATTAATTTCTTGCAAATAAGCCATTTTTGAGTAGTATTCTGTTCAGATAGAATGGGAAACATCCCAAAAGCTAATACGGCTTTCCCGTATCAAAAATAGAGAAGAAGGAGAACATCATGATCGAAGCAATGACAGAGGCCTACGCTCGCAAAAACGGCTTGGTCCTCGCTGAAGGCAAGACCAAGATCATCGTCAAACGAGATGAGGAGCCAGGTAACGTGTACATCATTTCCAAAAATGACATTACTGCAGGCGATGGTGCCAAGCACGATATCATCGAAGGGAAATCTGCACTTGCAACCCAAACGACCTGCAATGTCTTCCGACTGCTGAAGACCTGCGGAATTCCGGTGGCATTCACCGATCAGATCAACGCGACGACGTTTTGCGCACCACTCTGCGCCATGCTTCCGTATGAAGTTGTCATCCGGCGCGAAGCGCACGGC
>JBBQVG010000034.1:0-8281 GCA_038211765.1 Minisyncoccia bacterium
TCATGCTATCGACCTTTGTCTCTAGCTGGGGCTGGTACATTTCACGTATAGAATACTCCGCCTGTTTGCCACTATTCCACTGACTGATCGGTCGCAGATATCCAACCACACGCGAGTAGACTTCGCATTCAGACTGACATGTTGGACAGTTGCGCTTCTCACCAGAGATATATCCGTGAGAGCTGCAGACACTAAACGTAGGTGTCAGAGTAAAGTACGGCAAGCGATAGTTCTGGCAAATCTTACGCACGAGCGATGGTACCGATGACGGATCAGCGATCCGCTCTCCTAGGAAGAGATGGATGACTGTACCTCCTGTATATTTTGTCTGCAGTGTATCCTGTATATCCAATGTCTCTACGATGTCATCGGTATAATTTACTGGCAGATGAGAGGAGTTGGTATAGAAAGGCTGGGCACCTTTTTTGACCTCGTTTTCGTTGGCGACGATGATGTTCGGATACATTTTCTTGTCTTTGAGTGCAAGGCGGTATGCGGTCCCCTCTGCTGGTGTGGCCTCTAGATTGTAGAGATTTCCAGTTTCTTTCTGATACGAAACTAGACGCTTTCTCATAAAATCCAGTGTCTGTGCCGCAAACCGTTGACCTTCTTCGGTGCCAATATCCATGCCGATATAGTTGAGTGAGGCTTCATTGAGGCCTACCAGTCCGATAGTAGAAAAATGGTTTCTCCAATACTCGCCGTATGCCTGCTTTATCTTTCGCAGATAAAATCTCGTATATGGGTATAGATTGGCGTCAGTAAAGCGTTCCAGTATCTTGCGCTTGATCTCTAAACTCTCTCTGGCGATGTCCATTTTCTCGGCCAGTAATTCATAGAAATCTTTTCCTGTCGTCTTTGCAACATACCCCAGACGTGGCATATTGATGGTCACTACCCCGACAGATCCAGTGAGAGCGTTTGCCCCAAAGAGTCCTCCGCCACGACGGTCGAGCTCTTCCAAGTCTAGTCGGAGACGACAACACATCGAACGCGTATCTTCTGGCTTCATATCTGAGTTCACAAAATTACTAAAATATGGGATACCATACTTTGCGGTGATGTCCCACAACCCCTTGAGATTGGGATTTTCCCAGTCAAAATCCTTGGTAACATTGATGGTTGGAATGGGGAAAGTAAACACTCGTCCAGCAGCATCGCCTGCAGCCATAACTTCAAAGAGTGCGGTGTTGAACATGTCCATCTCCTTCTGAAATTCTCCGTAGGTTTCTTTACATAGTTTTCCTCCGATGACCACCTGCTGACTCACGAAATTTGGAGATGGTTTTAGATCGAGAGTGATGTTGGAGAACGGCGTCTGGAAGCCTACACGCGTAGGTACGTTCATGTTGAAGATAAATTCTTGGAGACTCTGTTTGACCTCTGCCTGCGAAAGATCGTCATATCTGATAAATGGTGCAAGGAGAGTGTCAAAGTTGGAAAATGCGATCGCACCCGCAGCCTCACCTTGGAGGGTATACAGGAAATTGACCACTTGCCCGAGGATGGTCCGGAAGTGCTTTGCAGGAGCAGATTCGATCTTGTCAGGCACTCCACGAAAACCTTCGAGGAGCAGGTCCATGAGATCCCAGCCGACGCAATATATCGAGAGTGTACCCAGGTCGTGGAGATGCATGTCTCCCTGTTCATTTGCTTCACGAATCTCCTTGGGATAGATCTTATTTAGCCAATATGTCTTGCTGACTTCAGAAAAAATATAATTGTTGAGACCTTGCAACGAGTATCCCATGTTACTGTTCTCCTTCACCTGCCAGTCTAGCTTGTCGAGATAGTTGTCTATAAGACCGAGACTTGCTGCAGTGGCGAAGGCGCGCATCTCTGCATGTTGAGCACGGTACAAAATATAAGCCTTTGCAGTCTTCTTGAAACGCGAACGCATCAGAACCTGTTCGACACTGTCCTGAATATCCTCCACCCGCAGTGTGGTACCCTGAAACTTCTTTTCCACAAAACTCATGACGTCATCGGACAAAGCGGCAGCATCTATCTCTGTAAATTCCTGCGTAGCTTTGCCCGCACTGGTAAGTGCTGCGGTTATTTTGTCCTTCTGAAACGAAACTTCTGAACCATCGCGCTTGATAACCGAGGCAAACAGTGTTGTAGGCATGTGCATGAAAAATTACTGCGTACTAATAAAGTGGTACATCATTATCGTATTAGTTTACGAGTTTCGCAATCAAGAAATTGGGGATAGAGCACGATAACACAAGATACTTTTCTTGTCCTACCGAAGATCAGCGCCAACAGCCTCTTTGATGTTGGAAAAGCCGTCTTTTTGGAGCAATTTTACCAATCGGCGATTGATTTCGCTTATCACCTGAGGCCCCTCGAAGATCATACCTGTGATCATTTGCACGAGCGATGCTCCCAATCTGATCTTCCTATAGGCATCTTCGGCAGAGAACACCCCACCCACCCCGATCAGTACAAAACGAGCACCTTCCCTTTTGTAGATATGGGCGATCAGAGCGTCAGAATGTTCCTGGACTGGTTTGCCACTGATACCACCCTTTTCGGAGATATTGGAGTCAAGAATCTTGGGATTGTCGCGCTTTTTGGTGAGGTTTACACAGATAATCCCGTGCACTCGATGCCTGCGGACAACATTGATAAGATCGTCCACTTCCGTAAGTGACATGTCCGCAGAAATTTTTATAAAAATAGGCTTTGTCGTGTAGACACTATCAATAGCTGTAAGCAGGCGACCCAGTGCCTCCGGCTTCACAAATGGTTGGCCACCCTGTGTATTGGGACAGCTGATGTTCAGGGTAAAATAATCACCAATATTCACAAAAGCTGTGAAGGCTTTGACATAATCCTGGATGGCTGTGGCCAAGTCATCATTTTCGGCACAATTCGTCATAGCCACACTGGTGCCCAAGATAACATCTCTAGTCACGCCAGTCTGTTTCTTTGATAATCTTCCCGAGATAGCTTCACAGCCGTCATTCTTGAGACCGTAGTAGACCAGGAGTCCACGCGATGCCGGAAGCCTCCATAACCTCGGTTTTGGATTGCCAGGACATGCATAGCCGGTGATCGATCCGACTTCGATAAAGCCAAAGCCAACACTTCCCAAAACATCGGTAAGTTCGGCGTTTTTGTCGAAACCAGCCGCAAGCCCAAGTGGGTTTTTGAATTTCATCCCAAGAACGGTCTGCTGGAGACGAGGATTGGAATATCCGAACACCTGACGTGTTATTCCGCGAGTTAGCGCATTACTTCCCAGAGCCTTCCCTGTTTTGACCATATGATCGTGGATATATTCTGGGTCAAACTTGAAGAAGATCGGCTTCAAGATCCTGGCATATACTGTGTGTATGACAAAGTTTCGAGAAGCAACGATGCTGTTTTGTATCATGGCCATATTATTGCACAGTTTCGAAACTACTGCAGACTGTACAATCTCTACAACGCGTTGATGGTTGCGGCTGCTCCCAGATGACGTTCGGCTTCGACTACTATCTTTTCCATCATGGTGACGGCTTCGACGGGATAATTACCTGCTGCAGTCTCTTCCGAAAGCATCACAGCATCGGCGCCACGGAGGATGGCGTTGGCCACATCGGTAACTTCGGCGCGAGTAGGTAGAGGGCTATTGACCATCGAGAGCATCATCTGGGTGGCCACAATAACCGGTTTACCAGCCTTCTTTGCTGATTGGATAATCCTGTCCTGTATGAAAGGGATCTGCTCCAAAGGCACCTCATTTCCCAGGTCTCCACGGGCAACCATGACAGCATCGCTTGCAGATATGATCTCGTCTAGTGATTCGAGAGCTACTAGACGCTCTATCTTTGCGATGATCTTTTGTGAACCAGAATACTCTCTAACTATCTCTCTACATGTTTCTATATCCTTGGGTCCTGCAACAAATGAAAGAGCAATATAATCTAGCTTGTGTGTAACGCCGAAGCGTATGGACTCCTTGTCTTTGTCGGTAAGCACTGACGTAGCAGTGTGATCGTATGTATGCTCTGATCCCTTCTGGATGCGGGGCCCTGGTAGATCTTGTATTATGATAACTCGGCGGCCACACTCTTTTTCCAGTTCACGAATGAGGTTGATCTGTCGTACTCGAACCTCCTCACTGGCCCACGAGAAATTGAGCCTGACAACATCACACTGATGCTCGATCATAGCCTTGAGTATGTCTCTTTTTTCTGACTCTTCACCGACAGTCGCAACGATTTGTGCTTTGGAATATATCATGCTGGTACTTGTGATTCTGTCTGCCTTAGCTCTTTGTGGACCATGTGTCCATCTTGATCAAGGTCGTAAATAATAATCGCTCCGAATGGTACCACCACGTCCGCTATTCCCTCATCAGAAATATTTTCTATGTATTTGACTAGCGTACGGAGAGAGTTACCATGTGCCACAATGAGAATAGTTTTGTTTTCTTTGACGCGAGGTAGGATCTTTTCCAGATAATACGGCACAACCCGTTCAGAGACTTTCTTGAGTGACTCTCCTCCCGGAATAGGATAATCCCACCCACGTCGAAGTTTATTGAACTCCTCTTCTCCGAGAAGCTTCTCCATCTCCCATTTGTTCTTGCCAGTGTATTCTCCATAATCACGTTCATTCAAGGCGGCCGAGTGTTCGGTGGGTACCTCATAACGCTTGCAAACGTTCAGCATGCACGAGAGTGTTTCTATGGAACGGACGAGCATGGAAGCAAAAGCGTAGTCTATAGGGAGATCCTGGATCAGGAATCCCATATCTTCGGATTTCTTGAAACCATACTCGTCTAGGTGACGGTCCCGCAAGCCAGTCCACTTGCCGAGTTTGTTCCACTCGGACTCATGGTGCCGGGCGATGATGAGCTTACCTTTTGGATTCATGGCTATAGTGTAACAAATATGAAAATTAATTGCCCAGACCGAGTAGGCCCAGAACTATCGACTGTTATTGGATCTTAACTACTGGATTTTCGATCACCACAGGCGTTTCTGCCTGAGATAGTTTGCCTTCTGTTTCGGAGAGTTTCATTTTCTTCTCGTCGAGTTCGCGGGCCAGACGTTTGTTGTTTCTGCTGAGATTCGAAAGACGCAGTAGTTGTGGTAATGAAAACAACCAGCTGATGATCATACCGCTCAGGATAGAGATAACCAGGATCACAGTCAGATTCCCGGTGATATTCCATCCGAGAAAATGTACGGTCACAATCATCATATTTTGAAACACAAAGATGAGTGTGGCCGCGCCGAGGATGAGTCCAATGATAAATGTCATATGAGTATATTGCTAACTGATAATCAAGAAATAAGACGAGTGAACTCTGGGGTTCATGCAGAGATTATAGCACTTTTTGTATTTTCATCTTCCAGCTATCAATTTGATCAGTGGCATGGCCGAGTGGGATGTTATACGAACGGATTCCGAAGAACTACTGAGTATAGTCTGACAGACTGAGTATTCTACTTTTGTAGAAAATACTCCTGAGGGTTCGAAAGTGTCATTCTACTCAACGTCACAAGCAAGGTCCACTTATCTGGTGTTGCACCAGCTCCCCAATAATATGGTTCAATAGATACCATCAAATCACCCTTTAAATACATAACTTGTTTCTTACTGTACTTATCATTTTCAGTTGATCCTTTCCATCCTTTAGCTTCAAATACTTTCTTAGCACCTTCGAGAGCCTTATCAGTCTCAGTATTATTAAACATTGATTGAGTATCACATTCAAGACTTGGATTATGAGTCCCCATCAAAGTTGCTGGACCAATATATTTACATTGATTTGTATCAACACCAATATTAATATCGTTTAGTATGGATATGTTTGCCCGAAGAACGCGTTCTGAATTTGCGGAAGCTATGGGACCAGTCTTTCCAAAAATATAGAGTGACACCAGACCCAACACTACAACTACAATCAAAACAAGAATAATTTTAATAAATTTCATATAAACATTATACCACAATTCGAATCCATTTTGGGTATACTGATATCGTAGCTTGAAACCTATCGATAAATTGCTGCGAGTCTTAGACGACGTTAGAACCTCGTTAATAAGCATTTCTGACCTCAATTGGTTTAGAATTGTTCAGACTTGGTAAGTCGTTACCCAATAATATTTCTGGCCAAACCACTGTAGCGATCTGCAAGACCTTCGTAAATAAGCATTTTCAATGGTTCGTAATCCCACTGTTTATCTATTTGTTTGAGAGCATCGAGATAACGATTCTTGTTTTCGCGCTCTATTTTTATAGAAATACCAACAAGTCCGTATCGTTCAAGGATGAGATTCGCTGCCAACCTCGCCGTTCTGCCATTGCCTTCGCGGAAAGGATGAACATGAGTAATCTTATGATGTATCCACGCAGTCGTCTCTACAACCGCATCAAGCTGTTTCATCTGATCGTCCGTCGGTTCAGTGGTTCCCATGAATAGACCTTCGAGATTTTTGAGACCAGAAAGGTGCTGGCTGAATTCAGTATTGGCCTGGTCCATATGCTTCGACACTTCCGAGTAATGAGGTGGTAAATGAGATGAATCAGTAATCTTTAAGTTTTCTGTTCGCCACTGACCTGCAATTTCAGGCCAAGCGTCTTTAAAAATAACCTCGTGGATTTTCTGAATAGTACTGTCATCTATTGAATCTTTAGAATGGGCATACTTTCTAACAAAACGAGAGGCTCGAATTACACCGATTGCCTCCAGCTTTTGTAGTTCTGTTTCATCACTCGGTCTTAGTGCCATGAGGTTACGCCTTTACGCTTTCTGCGAGCTTTTCAAATTCTGTACGATCAATCTTGCTGCCTTCCAAAGCACTTGAGTAGTAAGCATGCTCAACATCCAAGGCTGTTTCAACCTTGCGTTTTTCCTGTGGACTAATGCGGTCGATAGTCTTTCGAGCATCTCGGCCAGCGAGTATTACTTTGTTTATGAGGATGTTTTTCATGGCGTTCGTTTATGTACTAACTATAGACGAAAATGGGTAATTGTCAATTACGCGCATCCCGAGTTCAATGTTGAGCTGCAACGCTTGGTAGTAAAATATTAAGCGAAATGAAAAACAAAAAACTAAGAAAACGTAATAAACGCTTGAGTTTAAGTGAGCGTAGGTTTTTGCTCTATAGACCATGCACTTTTTGTGTATGATAACATCATTACATCGCTGTATCTAAGAAGACTAGAAAAAGACACTTACTCATCAAGAATCGTTCCCTTCTCTTTCCTGGACGCGTTTAGATACTTTTCTTGTAATGTTTGCATATATTGTCTTTTGGCATCGTTGTCCATGGTAATCGAGAAATTATGGCTAATTTCCAAACCGTACCACGAATCTCGGTGTCATTTTATGTCAGAGAACCAATGGGGCTCTGGTGTCATTTTAGGTCGGTGAATGCGGGTAGTTGCTATTTTATAAAATAAGCATAAAATTCTTTGTCACATGAGCGCCAATAATTTCATAAAAATAGAAGAAATTTCTCCCGATAAATTCAGGGTTTCAGAGAAAGACTACGAAAGTGACGCGGATATACGTCATTTAGGCGATTTTGATTTGATAAAGCACGCTGTTGAAAAAGCTGAGGCGTATATTTGCGATATTGATAATGAGGTTGAGTACGGGATACGATTTTCTTTACTTGATAAAAAATCCGATTCCAAGGACTTTGATGTGTGGAATTTGAAGAAGAAACATGCAGAATTGGAAGATAAGCGCTTATATACTACTCGAGAGATATGGTGGTGCAAACTCGGCGTCAATATCGGCTTTGAACAGGATGGAAGCGGTGAAGAATTTTTAAGACCTTGTGTGATTGTGCGAGGATTTGGACCGAGAATATGTATGGTTATTCCACTTACTACATCTTTAAATAAGCATCCTTTGCGTGTGCCATTAGGAGAGGTGGAGAAAAAACAAGCATCCGCGCTTTTTTCTCAAATACGCTCCATAGACACTCGTCGGCTTGTTGAAAAGATAGGCTTTCTTGATAAGGAAAAATTCGAAGAGTTAAGAAAAAATGCCAGAAGTTTATTCTGACATTTTTCCTACTTGTTCTCCTCCTTGCGGAGGTGAGGCCGAAGCCACTTGTACGTATACTATAGTAAATTTGAAGACAGAAAGCAAGCTTTATTTTATCTTTAATTTTTACCCCTGCCAATTGCTGCCGGACTTGGATTCGAACCAAGATGAACGCTTTCAGAGAGCGCTATCCTACCATTAGATGATCCGGCAATGGTCCTAGTAAAATACGCTAAAAATGAAGATTATTCAAGTTATTTAATTAATTGAACACCTCA
>JBBQVG010000035.1:0-8223 GCA_038211765.1 Minisyncoccia bacterium
TAAAGTAATCAGCCGCCTTCATACGGCGCTTCTCAAGCTCGTCCTGGGACAGGGCTCGTGAAGGGTGATGGTGGGATGTTTTCATCTCTCCATTCTATCATGAATATGAAAAGCTAGTAAGGAGTTGGGTGAAGGTCAGTAGGAGGTATCTCAAATGGACAAGAAAAACTTACTGGTCTACTCGTCAGGAACGCCCAACATCGACAACACCGACTTCGAGATTGTCGAAAGAAAAGGCATCGGCCATCCGGACACCCTCTGCGATACGATTGCCGAGAAGGTGTCCCAGGCGTACTCCCAATATTGCCAGAAGCGTTACGGCATCATTCTCAGACACATGGTCGACAAGATCGCACTGTCTGGAGGCGCTGCCAAGGTCAAATTCGGCGGCGGCGAAATGCAAAAGCCGATCAGACTTTATCTCAATTGCCGGTTCACTCGAACTTGGCAGCAAGAGGTCATCCCTTACCTTGAGATCGTCAAAGAAACGGTTTACAAGCACTTTGGGAAGGTATTACCGCTTCTCGATCTGGACCAGTGGCTTATGATCGTGGATAACACTCACTTCGCGCCCGGCCCAGGCGTCGTGTACGAAGCTGATGGATCGACACAGAATGAACGCCAGTTCTTCTTCGAGATCCCTCAGAAGGAGTTCGCTGTTTTCCATGACAACAGCTTGCGTTCCAATGACACATCGACGGCCGTAGCATACAGCCCACTTAGTGCTACCGAAAAGATCGTGATGCTCGTCGAAACCACGCTGAATGGGAAGGAGTTTAAAAAGCTCTATCCTTATGTCGGCACGGACATCAAGGTGATGGCCAGACGCATGAAAAAGCGAATGGATATCACTGTCTGTATTCCGTTTATCGCTACCTATACCCCGAGCAAGGACTTCTACTTCGATAAGCTGAAGTTCCTGGAAGGTATCATCAAGCAATTAGTGGTCTCCCAGTTCGGTCAGTTCGACGTCACGGTTTCGCTCAACACGAGGGATAATCCAACCAAATCAGATTATTACCTCACGTTGACTGGAAGCGCCATTGAAAGCGGCGACGAGGGTGTCGTTGGACGAGGTAACAGATACAATGGGGTCATCCCGTTCACTCGGCATATGAGTATGGAAGCTTGCTGCGGCAAGAATCCTGTCTACCATGTAGGCAAACTCTACACCGCGATCTGTTCTCTCATCTCCGAGGAGATTTATCGTCTCATTGGACTTGAGACATACGTGTACCTGACGTCTCAGATGGGCAGAAGCCTATCGGACCCATGGTCTGCATGTGTCGAAGTTTGCGGTGGAGATACAACGTCTGCGCAGAGCCAAATGATCGAGGCGATCGTCGAACACAATCTCGCAAACGCCAATGAAACCACTCAAAAGATTGTGAGGGGCGAACTAAACCTGTTCTGAAAGGAGAAATTCCGTACCCATGTCGAAAGGCATGGGTACTTTTTTATTTATAGATTAAAAGATTCTCCGGGACTAACTTCTTTTTTGGCTCCATCAGCAAGATAAATGATGCATGGCTTTGTACCAGCACACAATGCGGTACCTTTTTCTATAACCAAACCAGTTTCTTCTGGTAGACAAACAATCGGCAAATTATTATCAATTGCCCATGCCTTAAATCGATCATTCTGCTCATCTTTGAAATGGCATGCTACTGAGAAATTATTGAGGAGGTTGAATCCAGAGAAATCTTCTAGGCCTATTTTGTTTTCGTCATCATGAGTATTAATCTTTCTGCCTATAATAATTGCACCTGCACTACCTCCATACACTTGTCCACCAGCTTCAATATATCGAAGTAAGATATCAGCAAACCCTGAATCCTTGAGCTCCTTGATAAGGCTCCATGTATTACCGCCGCCTATGTAAATTCCATTAAATTTCTTAAGAGTTTCGAGAGTAAATTTTGAAGGATCATCCACCGTTTCAAATTCAACGTCAGTTCTTTCATGTAGTTCAGTAATGCTTTTCATCCACAAATGGGCAGTAGGATACAGCTTATGCCCGCGAAGAGCTATAGGTATGTATAAAAAGCGTCCATTTTTGGGCAATGTATCAAAAAAAAATTTGTCGAGGGGGACTGATTGTTTTTCATTACCACCCCCCGACAAATATATTCGGTTGTTCTCCTTTATGTTTTGCATGTTTGTATCGCCTTGCGCAACTCGTAGATATTTGCATTACGAGTATACACCAAGCGGTCGAAATAAGCTTCTGTCGTCTCGTCTCGAGGCGGCGGGAGCTTTAACGTCTCGCAGACTTTCAGATTGACGAACCTCTCGATCTCCAGGCGCGCAAGCTGGATTGCAGCTTCCTGGTTGATCGACGGTTTGATGAATTGCGCCCAATAATCGAAATAATACGCAAGAATGCTATACACATCCGAACCGTAATACTTCTCACCAAGCACTTTCGCAAACCGCCTGAATTGGAGACCTGGACCCTTGTTTGCAGCTTGAACACCGCACAACACAAGAAGCGCAATTGTCCGACATGAGTCGAACATCTCTCGCGTACCTGTTGCTGTCCATAGCATCAGTGTATCGAAGTATGAATCAGTCTTGTTGACAGCCCATGCCATTCTCTCAAGACCAAATCCGATATCACTAATAGGAATCGCGGGACGATTTGGCTGGGGAATAAGGAGATAGGCGGCATCACCGAGTTCAAGTCCTCCATAGGAGAAGAAGAGTTCGAGCGCCGAGAATTTCCCAGTTCCCCAATCGTTTACAGATGTCCTCATGACGACAATGAAGTCATTCATGTGAAGACCAAGCTTTGAGAGAATCGTGCACCAGTGATCTACTGATTGCAGATGCTCAGAAAACGTTGCCCCCATTTTTTCAGTGCAAACGTTCACAAAGGAGGTTGATGTCCCTTCTTGTGATTCGACGTGCGGCTGAAACTGCATACGAATGCACGGCTGCGCCACAAACACTTTGTCATCTCTGATTTTCTGATTGAGATGAATGATGTCGTCAAACATCTGAACACCGGCAATCACCAGATCAGTTTGCCCCTCAAAGTTTGCAATGTTTCTCGGGGTTGCCAGATCAAATCCTACAGAGCGAAAATACTCGCTCATCCTTGCGCTGATTTGTCCTGGTGTCAGCATCTTCTTTCGTTTGGTATATGTACGGAAGGGATATCCTCCCTTGTCGCACTTATGCCAACCGCAGACCGAGACATCCATCTTGGTAGACGGCTTCGAGAAAAACATCCTGCCACATGCGCTACACGAGCGCCCTTGCCAACCTCTTTCGGCCATGAATTCATTCACGGCCTTAGAGGTATCCGTAATTGTTGCTTCAGACATGGGTATATCTCCAGTTAAGGGTTTCAATGTTCAAAATTTGTACTCTGACTATAACCTAACCACAATTCAATCTTTTGTCAATATAGCTCTTGACTAAATCACTATTTAATATTAGTATGCTGGCCAGTCGTCTAAGTAGTTCATTCAAACAATCAACCCCTTTTAAGGAGGTAAGTTATGCTCGATATCCGATTCATTCTCGACAACATCGACTTGGTCAGGCAAAACACACAAGATCGTAATGCCAACGCCGACGTCGACAAGACAGTTGCTCTGTATGAGCAACTGAAGCAGAAGAGACAGAGCCTTGAAGAGGCTCAGCATCGATCCAACCAGATCTCTGGACAGTTCAAGGGCGCTGATGAAGCCACCCGCGAGCAGCTCAAGAGCGAAGTTGCTGGTCTCAAACAGACCATGACAACGCTCAAAGAAGAGATCTCTGTCGTCGAAAAGGAGTACACCGAGGAAGTGCTCAAGATTCCCAATCTTGTTGCTCCTGATGTGCCCTCAGGCAAAGATGAGTACGGCAACGTGCCTATCAAGCATGTGGGTGAGCCCACCAAGTTCGGCTTCAAGCCACTCGATCATGTCGAGCTCGGCAAGAAGTTGGACATCTTGGACTTTGAAGCGGCGGCAAAAGTCACCGGCTCGAAGTTCTACTTCTTGAAGAACGAGGCTGTTCTTCTCGAACTCGGTCTCATCCGCTTCGCACTGGACCTGGCGATCAAGCACAGCTTTACGCCAGTGACAACGCCGGAACTTGCTCGTGACGAGATCATCACGGCTTCTGGATTCTCTCCACGAGGACCCGCAAGTCAGATCTACTCCCTTACAGAAGGAGATTTGAGTCTTATTGGTACTGCCGAGATAACCATCGGCGGTTACCTGGCCAAGACTGTGATTCCGGAGGAAGATCTCCCGATCAAGATCTCTGGCGTTAGCCATTGCTTCAGAACCGAAGCCGGGAGCGGAGGCCGTGAGAGTAAAGGACTCTACCGAGTGCATCAGTTCAGCAAGGTCGAACTCTATCAGTTTGTGCATCCCGACAAGAGCGCAGCCGCTCATGAAGAGATGCTTGCAATCGAGGAAGAGTTTTACCAAGCCCTGAAACTCCCTTATCGTGTCTTACTAATGTGCAAGGGTGATCTGGGAACTCCGGCCTACCGGAAGTACGACATCGAAGCGTGGATGCCTTTTATCGGTGAAGGTGGCGGATATGGTGAAGTGACCTCTGCATCAAACTGCACAGACTTCCAAGCGCGACGCTTGAACACCAAGTTCAGGAACAGCACTTCTGGTAAGACTGACTTCGTCCACACCCTCAACGGTACGGCTGTCGCTGTTACCCGAACGATGCTCGCCATCCTCGAGAACAATCAGCAGGCCGACGGTACTGTACTCATTCCCGAAGTGTTGCATCCCTACGTTGGGGTGCAGAGCATCAAGCCTAAAAGCAAAAAATTCTGATGTTTCAGTCGCGCTCCCACACAACTTCGGTTGTGTGGGAGCTTTTTATTTAAACTTTCGCCAACTCCTCACTCGTCGGCCGTACCACTGGATACAATCCGTCCTTTAAATTGGGCAGATATGCGGCGAGCGGATCGGCTTTCCAAAAGGTTCTAATCTCGGCAATTATGTCGAGCAGAAACGAAAAGCCCGAAAGGGCTTTTTATGTTGAGGCGACGCGGAACGAGTGCCCTACGGCACTCGTGTCCAGGGATCGAAAAGGTTGACGAATCAGCAGATTCGCCACTGGGTTAACACGGAACGGAGCCGCGATCAGCGGCGAGTACCATACGAAACCTGTACTGAAGTCGTAGACTTCGAACCCTGGCCGCGGAGCAATATACTAGTTAAAATAAACTTTAGAGAAATAATACGCGTCTCTTGGAGTATCCATTTTTATTGATGATATATTTTTTATAAACTCAATTCTTTCTTTTTTACTTTTAGCCTGACTAGATTTTATTACCTTTCCATCAGCTCCAACCAATTGATAATGATCAATTATTTTTGCCACTCTCGTTATAAAAACGTCACCAACCTCCAGATCCATAGTAGCCGAAATTTCTGATACCTCAAACACACTTTCATCGCTTAATCTTTTAAGGGATAGACCCTTAAAAGGAGTGACTTTCAATACTTCAAAAAAGCCATAGTAATTTTCGGACAATGTATTGTATATTTCTCTTCTATATAAGGGAATACTTAGTGGATTTTCGCTATAAAACTTTTTTATCATAGTTTTCCCATCAGAAAAAACAAAGTCGTATGTCATCCATTCATTAAAAAGTGGCTCATCGTTATCTGGTATATCTTTACCAAAAAACTCTTCCAGCCCGCGAAAAAAGTTGGCCTTATATGCTGGATTACTGAAATAGTATTCGCCAACTTTTCTGATTGTTCCTTTTGGTATCATTTTACTTCTTGAGATTCTAAAAACCATTCGTGTAATGGTCTGAATGCGACCACGAGATCGTCTTTTTTAACTTCACGTTTTTCATCCCAGGTCAGTACAGTAAGTTTTTTTACCTGGAGTTCCTTACTCGCCTCAACGAGAGCTTTTGTTTCTCTTTGTTCAACTACAATGGGCGGTCTTTCAAAAGAACGAGTGAGAAGACAGACTTTCCTGCACGTCGAGGACCTAGGACCACTTTTATAAGCTTTGGCCTGAAACTATGTCTTTAAGCATGTTATTTTAGCTGTATTGGACAGAATAGGTCTTTTTTGTCCAGTACAGATATTATACTGGACGAAATAGAGAAAAAGCAATTTGCCATTAATTCGCAATTTGTGACTGAAATACGTTTTACTTGTAAATATATCTTTACAAGTAACTTATTTTGAAAGTATAGGCCTATAAATAAAGGTTTTAGTCTCGGCAATTATGTCGAGCCAAATTCTTAATTATGAAAAACTAAAAAACCAGTTTCCCAGTCAAAAGCTTCGCCTTTTGGTAGTTTTTCCTTTATATAATCTTCTAGTTCAGGTTCGTCCCTCACGAACATATTTAAAACTTCCACAATATCTTCCATTAAACCTCCGACTGTCCCATCCGAATCATCCACACCTCTCAGTATTTTCTTATCAAGTTTTTTCAATATATCTATACAAAGTAAAACTGAGTCTTTACAGACCGGAAGCTTAGCCAGTGCGAGAAGGATCAATCTTGAGCCTTTGGTCAATGAATCTTGATACTGAAACCATTTGGAGGATGGCCCATTGTAACTTTTAATGAAAGTCATGGCATGCTTACTTTCTAATTTGAAATACTCCAATTCCTCTTTTGTAATATTTCTTACCTCTCCAGAACAGACAGGCTGATCAAGTGGATGTTTTATAATCTCTACTTCATTTGGTCTGTATTTATAAACTAAAGCTATAGCCAATGCGATCATATGTTTACAAAGCTCGTCATTTTGTCCCACATAACAATTGCATACACCCCTGTCATAGGATAAAGCATCGACACATACAATATATTCATGGGTGCCACTAACTATAGCAGTGTAACCATTAAAACTATCCTCAATATTATTAACTGAACCTTTTTGATACAAGGTCAACCCTTTTTTGAATTCATGATCTCCAACACCCAATTGTATGTCTGAGAGAGTAAACTGTGGGATGACAAAACGGATCTTCCTCATATTAATTTTAATAATTATTTAACAAATCTTCACCCATCTTCCACACCCCTCTTTCCAAAAAAGCTTCAATTGTCTGGCGATTGGCCTTGTTGATAAGGTTAGAGTGAGAAATCTTATTGCTCTTAGCATATTCAGAAAGAGTGACTATCTTTTTTCCTTCAAGATACGCCAGACGCTTGTGGTAACTATTGGTAAGAGCTTTGGCTACTATTTCCTCCATAATGCCTGTCGCACCCTTTTCATCGAATTCCTTGAAAGCATCGTAATATTTCTTTCTGTCAATAAACTTGATGTTTATCGGTACAAATCCTTCACGAATCAATTGGTAATTGTTTATGACGCGTCCAATACGTCCATTTCCATCATTAAAAGGGTGGAGATACTCAAAAGCTAGGTGCAACCTCGCAATACGTTTTATAATGTTTTCGTGAGTCGTAGCGTTATACTCTGAGAACATTTTCTGGAGACTTCCATCAATTTCTTGTGCTGGTGGCGCGATATGACTTCCAACACGAACACGCTCATCACCAGAGCGAAACCTTCCGGCAATCTCATCACGAATATTCGACATGAGCATTTTATGGAGTGACAAAATCACATCTGGACCAAGTTCCTGTTCTTTGGATTTTTTGTCTATGTAAGAAACAACTCGAGCGAGGTTTTTTGCTTCAAATAATTCTCGTTCGGAGATGTATCGGTCCAAGTCAATCTGAAGGAGTATCTTCTCAGTTTCTTCAAGTGAAAGCGTACTATTCTCGATCGCATTTGAGTTATAAACCTGATCAGCTATCTCTGCTTCACTCACAAGTTTGATAAGGGCATCTTTTCCATTAGATGCTTTGTAGTACCTTTCCCTAAGTGAATTTATCTTATTAAATACTGCAGCTGTTTTTGCCATATAGCCTAAGTATAGGTATTTTCACTGTTTTGTCAATATAAACGTGAAAAACTGCATATAACTATGATTTTTCACGTTTTAAACATAAATAAAGTCCTTTTATGCGTAGCGCAACTATTGCTTTTTAAATTGGAATGGGCTAATTTGAGTTAAACAGCACAACAAAAAGGAACAAGATGGAACCAAAAGTTATTGTTCCGCAACGAGTCCGCATTATGCACCAAAGAGGTGTAGACAGCGAATATGTTACGGAAGTGATCTCTGGCGTACGTGAGCTTGCTCAAATTGGAAATGCATCTAGCAGGCTTAAGATAGTCAACGAAGGCTATCAAGACGTTGCGGATCA
>JBBQVG010000036.1:0-8043 GCA_038211765.1 Minisyncoccia bacterium
GGGTAGAGTGTGCCATGAATAGCTACGCCACGGTCGTTGATCTCGATATCAAGGATTTGAGCAGGATGTGCCGCATGCATGACTAGGGCCGCTGCAGCTACTATGACGAATATGCCCGAAATAACATTGCCAAAGATAAATGCAACTGCCGCAAGCGCCAGGGTGATGATACCGACTGCCCAGTACCAGTCAGAGGTTTTGGTAGTATGAAAATGTTCTGGAGCCAGCCAGGCGATGAGAGGTTCTGTAGCCATGATAATATTATAGCACTGCTTCACTATCATTTATTGAAAAAACTGTGAACATGTGACATCATGTCGAACACAGTTCTTTGGTGACATTTTGTAGATATTTGGACGGGTGGCTGAGTGGTCTAAGGCAACGGTCTTGAAAACCGTCGCCCTCGCAAGGGGGCCGTGAGTTCGAATCTCACCCCGTCCGCCTTCGCCTCGCTGAAGCTCGGCTTCGGCGTGACGCAGTCCGCCAGAAGACGAGCGAAAGCGGGATTCGCTACGCTGAAGCTCGGCTTCGGCGTGACGCAGTCCGCTAGAAGACAAGCGAAAGCTAGAAATAAAATTATGTATTACATTTATAGTTTAAAATGTAGAGACGGTTATTATATTGGCTGTACTGGTAATATTCGAGAAAGATTTGAGCGTCACAAGAAAGGACAAGTACCAGCAACAGTAAATCGTTTGCCGGTAGAGTTGGAATTTTACTTTGCACTAACTGATAAATACAAAGCATTCAACTTTGAGAAATATCTAAAATCTGGTTCAGGTAGAGCGTTTGTTAAGAGACATCTGGTACCAGAGTGCAAATAAGGGGTAACATATTATATGGAATTTACTATAAAATCATCTCTCGGTACTTTTGGACTGATAATTATAAATATTATTATTTTCCTAATGTTCGGTTTTACCGCAAGTCCGGCCGACGACACTGCGATTTTTCAGTGCATGCAACAGGGTTACCCGCAGTGTCTTATCGTTGATCAGAATTACAGCCAAGTTGCACAGTGCATGTCTCAAAACCCGAGCAATTCAAGTGCTTGTATTTACTCTGTAAAACAGGAATGTGCCAATAATCCGCAAATCACACAAGCGTGCTACCCTCAAGCTTGGCAGAACTCTCAGAATCTCAGCTTTACTCCAGCTTTATTTGGTCAAGGTAAGAATATATACGCCGTCTTTACTTCAATGTTTATGCACGCAAATTGGCCACACCTTATTGGCAATATGGTTTTTCTGCTTCTGGTCGGCGTATTCATCGAGAGAAGACTGGGAACGCCCAAGTTTCTTTCATTTTATGTTCTAGTTGGCCTTTGTTCAACACTCGTATATTTTCTATTCAACCAAGGAAGTGCAAATGGATTGCTCGGCGCTTCCGGTGCAATTTCGGGGTTGATGGGAGCGAATCTGATTCTAGACTTCTTCCGATCTGGTCCAGAAGATGCGGGTGCGCCATTCTTTAGACCTCAGACGCTCATACTCTTCATTTTCTATCAGTTTATCTTTCAGATGTTTGTCGGCGGTAGTAGCGTTGCTTACGTTGCACATATTGGCGGATTCTTCGTGGGGGCACTGTTGATATTCTATTTCAAGAAAAAAGACGAGGTGTACATGGCTGAACCTACATATTAGAGCTAAGATATTGTTCTAGCTAAAGCTATTAGGGCATCGTCCCAAGCCCCATACCTGATTTACGTAGCGCTGAGTAAAACCAATATATGGAAAAATATGAATCTAATAATAAAAAAATTTGAATCAGATTTAGAGAAATTACCCAAAATCAATTTTGATCTTATTGATCTTGATAGGGAGGTTGATCTATTCTATTCATTCATGAAGCCGGATCGATTTTCTTCCGTATTCGATAAAATGTATCCGGAATTGCGAGCGATACAAAATGAGTGCGTAGATAAAGACGAATGCATAAGAAGATATAGAAACTTTCTTGATAATTTACAGACAATAAATAGAGAAGAGATGCAATCCGCTAAAGAAAAAATCAAGGTTGAGTGGGAAAAAATCAGTGACGATTTTCTAAAAGCATTGTCAGATCATTTTGATACTGAGTGGCCAGAAGGTAAGCCGGATATAGTTGGTTACGTTTCAAATCTACCAGTTTTTCCTCGATTTTTGGATGAATACGCATTTTGTATCGGCTATAGAAATACTGCAAATGTAATGGAGACTATAGGCCACGAAATATTGCACTTCCTGTGGTTCAAAAAATGGAAAGAAGTTTTTCCTGAAATAGAGCGCAAGGAATATGAAAGTCCACATCTGGCTTGGCGTCTAAGCGAGATCATGGACCCAATAATTTTGCAGTGCCACCCCACAATCAAAGAGCTTATAAAGCCGAAGAAATGGGGCTATTCTTCATTCGAGAGCATAAAAATTGGAGATCTAGGCATGACAGAATATTTCAAGAAAATATATCTGGATAGTGTTGCCTACGGTGACAGATTTGATGTAACACTAAAGAAACTTTGGGAAGAAGCAAAGAGTCATGAGAAGGAAATAAGTGCATTCTAGTGGTAATGAACGTAGTGAATGAGCAAGGACGGGAACAATGCGCCTGCGCGCATTGCGTGTGAGATTAGTGCTCTAACTAACCCTTCCTCAAGTTCGCCACAATCCCAACTAGACCTCCACCGATAAATAGTATGCCCAGTACCCCGGGCACGATCACGGCTGTTTCTCCTTCACTCAGATACGCGAGATAACCAACATAGAAGAAAAATACTCCTGGTCCGAGAAGGCCGACTACAAATAGAATAATGAGAAGGATGCGGGCGATAACATGCTTGGTATCGATCATGTAATGATTTTACCACACCAAGGTTGGAGCTTGGTGGGGATATGCTAGACTGTGAAAACTATATGGAAACTCGAGCAACAGCCGCAAAGATTTTGGGAATAGATTATGGCAGCAAGCGCGTCGGCGTGGCTATTTCTGATGAAGGAAATCAATTTGGCCTACCCCTTACGGTGATTGAAAATAACTTCAAAGATACCTCAGGTCTTGTTCAGGCCATAGAGAAGCTTGCAAAAGGCTACGATATCAGAGAAATTGTCCTGGGTGAATCAAAAAATTACAAAGGCGAAGCCAACACTATACTTGCCAAGAGTCTTGAGCTCAAAAAAGACATGGAATCATGCGGCTACATAGTTCACCTTGAGCCAGAATTCATGACCAGTATCAATGCCGAGCGTTTTCAAGGTAAGAATGAAATGAGTGATGCTTCCGCCGCCGCTCTTATATTGCAGAGCTTTTTGGATAAGAGACGTAATAGTGAGCAGCAACCACAAATAATGCCACACGAATAAGTGAGTTTATGTTATGCTTGCGGCATGATTTCATATGAAGATTTCAAAAAAGTAGAAATACGTGCAGGCAAAATTCTATCTGCGGAGAAAATTCCAGATACCGATAAGCTTTTGAAGCTTGTGGTTGATTTTGCTGAAGTTGATGAGATCAAAAAAGAAGATGGATCACTAGAAGCCAGACCGAAACCTCGCCAGATTGTCTCCGGGATCTCTGCGTACTTTCCTGACCCAGCCGTTCTAGTAGGCAAGACCTGCATGTTCGTGACCAACCTCGAATCACGAACCATTCGCGGTTTCGAAAGCAACGGCATGCTGTTTGCAGTATCGACACCAGACGGTTCAGCTTTTTCGATCCTCGAACCAAACCAGTCCATCCCACCGGGCACGATGGCAAAATAGTGAGCCGCACCACGAATAATGCCACACGAATATAGTGAGCCACACGAATATAGAGACTAATATGGAATTTATTTCAAATATCATAAATCCTGAGCACCTGATCATGACCCTGGGTACACTCGGAGTCATCGCCGTCATCTTCCTCGAAACAGGAGCGTTCTTTGGATTCTTTTTTCCAGGAGATTCTCTTTTGTTTACTGCTGGATATCTAGCATCCATCGGCTACGTTTCACTCCCTTGGCTTCTCGTTGGGACATTTGTAGCTGCGGTTGTAGGGGATAGTGTTGGATACGCATTTGGCCGCAGGCTTGGTCCACACCTTTTCAATAAAGAAAATTCAGTTTTCTTTAAGAAAGAATACATAACTCGTGCCCAAGCTTTCTATGAACAACATGGGAAAAAGACTATTATACTTGCACGCTTTATGCCCCTCGTCAGAACCTTCGCTCCTATTGTTGCAGGCATAGGGAATATGAACTATCGTACGTTTCTTACTTTCAATATTATCGGCGGCTTCGTCTGGACATGGGGTATGCTCTGGCTCGGGTTTGGTCTCGGTTCTCTCCTCCCTAACCCTGACCGCTACATCATCCCCGTCGTTCTCGTGATCATCATCGTTTCGTCCCTACCTGCTCTAAAGGAAATATTCAAAAAAGGCCGAGAAATATGGAGGAAAAACTAATAGTGAAAGCCCGAGTCCATTGTGAAGGGTGAAGGGACCTAGCGAGCGCGACCGGAGCGAGCTCGAGGAATTTTATAGCAATAAAATATCCGTGTCCCTGAATCCCTTCATAAGGGACTTGGGCTATGAGATGAATAGTTATCTACTTATACTCGAATTTGATATAATTACCTACATGCACACGTCGACGTTCTTTCGTCTATTTCCACCCCCAAAGTTTCTGGCAATGAAACATGCAGGACTCGACATTTCCGATGAAGCTATTCACTGTATCGAGTATCATGGTAACTCCTCAAATGTAAAAGTAGAAAAATACGCCAGGCTCGACATACCGCCCGGACTTATCGAAGGGGGAGAGTTTCGCAATGAAGACGCACTGGTGCAGCTTCTCCTTACATTCAACAAAAAGTACCATCTTTCATATGTCAAAGTCTCTATTCCAGAAGAGAAAGTCTACCTCTTCCAGACCGATGTGCCGAGTATTGACACGGGAGAGGTCCGCCAAAATATCGAATTCAAATTGGAAGAAAACGTCCCTCTGACAGCCACAGAAGCACTCTTTAGTTTTGATCTCATGCCCATCTCTATTACGAAAGGAACTCTGAGGGCGAGCGTCTCTGTGGTACCGCAAGCTTACATCTTGCAGTATATGCACATTCTCGAACGTGCTGGAATGTCCGCTATCGAATTTGAAGTAGTGCCCAAGTCTATCGCGCGTGCCGCCATTCTTCACGAGTCAGAAAAGACCCATCTTATTGTTCACATGATGAAATACAAGACTGGTCTTTATATTATTTCTGACGGCGTTGTATGTTTCACTTCTACTGTAGGAAACGGTTCTCAAGCCGGTACTGATGCCGATGGTTCTGCCTATGTCGCCAACCTTTCCAAAGAGATCAACCGTGTCTATCAATATTGGGGAACTCACGGTGGAGCCGAGTCACCGATTCAATCCATTCTTCTTACAGGTGCTCAAGCGGCGCATTTCGAGAACCAGCTTCAAAACATTGTTACTGGGGCAGTTGTGCCTGTGCAGACTGCTCATGTATGGCAAAATGTCTTCAATATAGACAAGTATGTACCACCTATCTCCCAAGAAGAGTCACTAGATTATGCTGTAGCCGCAGGACTGGCCATGAATCTTCTTATATAACACCATGCAACACACTCTCGTACCTACCCATGAACGTAAGATCATTCGCAAGGAATACCATATCCGCGTCTGGATCGTGGCATTCTTTGCTGTCTCAGTTGCCGGAGCTATCGGGGTGGCTGCGCTTTTCCCAGCCTTTATGAAGGCTTCTCTTGAGGAGCGTCTTCAGCCGGATTCTATTGCCTCGCTAGAGAAGAGTAAGAACGCAAATGGGATCACCGCCATAGAACAAGAGCTTGGAACCGACAAGATACTCCTTTCCGCTCTTGGAGAAGGTTCAGACCGAAGACTGATCTCCACTGAGATAGAGACAGTGATAGCTGTGAAGGGAACAGTCAAATTTACGAGCATGTCAGTAGGCCGTGCCGATGATGGAGTTGCCCGTATTGTCGTACAGGGGGTCGCTCCTACTCGCGAGTCACTGCTCTCCTTCAAAACAAGAGTAGAATCCCAGATCGCTGGCACTGTCGCGACGTTGCCGATCTCTCAGCTTGCAAAAAGTAGTAATATTCAGTTTTCAATGGAAATCGTCAGACCAAAACCATGAAGCCTCCCCAAAGCCACAAACCATTCGTTGTCCTCGCATTTGCCATCACTATCTTTGTAGGGGCATTGTATTGCTACATGTATTGGCAGGTGAATGTCTCGGTTGCAAAGGCTATGGTCGCTCGGGAACTTGCACACACAGAAGAAGACAACAAGTTACGGGAAAAAGATTTGGTAAAATTGTATCAAAGCACGGCAGCAGATCGGGCTTTGCTTGGTAGCTTCTTCATACCGAGTGACAAGACTGTACAGTTCATAGAGGCTGTAGAATCCATCGGTCCGCAGGCGGGCGCAGAGCTTACTCTGTCGAGTATAGAAGCCGATCCGCTGGATAAAGCCGTGCCGGGAACTCGAGGCAACGTGCATGCTCGTGTGGATGCCGAAGGGTCATGGACGGCTATATATCGTGTACTGCTTTTTGCAGAACGCTTACCCTATAAGCTCATGGTCGATAACGTGCACATAGACACTTCCGGACTTGTAAGTGCAAAGGGTTCACGAGGGTGGCGCATCTCGTTTGATATAAATGCTGTCCTGATAGTTGCTCCGACACCCCCTACACCATAATGAAAATATTTTCCAAAAAAACTCGCCCCATCCATCCTCGCAATAAGCACGAGGTGACAGAACGAGTACGTAACCTCGGTCATGATCCTCATATTGATTGGGTGCTAATACTCCTTTTCTCTACGACAGCTGCAGTGGTTCTTGTTGTTATCGGCGCTTACTCGTATCTAAATGCAGAAATAGAACTTTCCAAGACTTCGACTGTCATACCTATTACCGCCAAGTCTCTCAATCCCGATATGCTCAAGCATGTTCTGGGACAGTATGAGAAACGTGCGCAGGAGAGAACAGAGCTCATCAAGGCCTATAAGGGGCCAGCGGACCCGTCGTTGTAGGGAATGGGAGGGGGATTTTCTCTGAAGGAATCGGCAAGTTAATCCTGCCAGGACTATACTGATCAAAAGTTCTTTGTCTCATCCTTCAGATAAAATCCCCCTCCCATTCCTTGTTCGCTAGTGATATGCTACTTTTCTAGTAGCGTCATACGTGATGCTGCTACATCAGCCCTTGTAGTTCAATGGATAGAACAGCGGACTTCTAAGCCGTTAATGGAGGTTCGATTCCTCCCGGGGGCACACGCTAGTGAGACCTACCGAGAGGGCTCAACAGAGCACTTATCAGAGGTCGTCAAGTTTCAAACCGCTATTCCTAACGGGGTTAAAAAACTGCTCCCAAAATTGTAAAATTGGAGGATGAATTTCGATATTGTCGTCAACACTGTCAGCGCCCTCTTAGAGAAAGAAAAGCCCAAGCAATTCAGCAGTTCGTGGGTACTTTCCCGCACCCCCGCCACATATCACTTCGTCAGGAAGAATTTAAGAACGGAAAATGACGACATTGACTGGGATAGCTTTACGATCGCTCTTAACCCGCAATATTTAAAGCGTTGGATGCGCTATAAGCGTAAGCCCGCCAAGACTTATGAGGATCAATTCGAGGTCAAAGTAATTCTCACTAAATATAAGGACAAGCTGTATACCTTTGTTGCTTCTGTCGAAACTGATGACAGAGAAATCCGCAACAAGATTGTGATCGCCCTCGTCCGTACCGCTCAGAAAGGCAATGTCCTTGCTCAAGAGGAACTTATCAAATGGCTTCGGTATGTCATTGATGACTGGGTTGAGAAGTACTACCCGCTACTCAAATGTAAAGGATACGGCGAGGAGATTGATGAGAAGATAAAAGGTTGTGTTCGTGGATATAAGTACACTGGCTCATTTATGGGTTATCTTTTTAAGACTTTGCAATATTCAGCACGAGGCATGAGATCACTCCAAGCGTGGTCGCTCGACGATCCTGTCGGAGAAGACGGGGCGACCAAGGTGGATTTCCTGACACAGGATACTGAGACAGGAGAAGTG
>JBBQVG010000037.1:0-7090 GCA_038211765.1 Minisyncoccia bacterium
CTTGTAAATCTCTCTGCTTGTTCCCGAGTAAGATTATAGAAAGAATATTTTTTATCCAACGAACAATCGCATATAGTAAATATGACCGATGATTCGGCATACTGTAAATCAAACTTGCTGGGTGTCATCATTCCATCCATATCTTCCAGATCCAGCGGCCTATTTATTTAGTAATGGATTGTAATAATCTGCAATCGCTTTATGTGAGATGACTTTATCAGATGACATGTTCGCTTCTTTCCAAGGACTATGCGCATGTGCAATATCAACCAATCTACTTGCAGAATATGCGCCAAAAGTATCCCATATTTTCTTTATCATTTCCTTGTCTTCACTTAAAATTTCTGACTGATCGCTTTCAGAAATAATCGGATTGCTACCCTTAGATTTGTAGGCATGATAGACGCTAGAAACAACTGGTCCGTAATCCCAAGCTTCGATAGGATCTGAAAATAGAGGTTTACCTAATTTGCCAAGATAATATGCCTGTGCAAAATAGAGAATCTTTTGAAGTTTCAGATTGGTGATACCTTCGCGCTCTTTATTGTCGCCCACAAATCCAAGGGAAGACAAGTAGATGAGGTACTTAGCTACATTATCAGCTGTATATGGAGATTTGATAGCATGTGAGGTCATCTGCTTATTATAGCAGATAAATTAAAGTCAAGGAAATTTTTTGTAACCCACCCTCCCCACATTTTCGCGCAAAACGGGCAAGGAAAAACAAATAGAGAGGGCGGAACGGATTCCTTCCCCCACACCCCCAGTCCTCCGTTCCGCCCTCTCCTTGTTTTGAAAGATTTTTCAGAAAATCAGGCATCAGGATTTTCAACGAAAAACGTTCGAACTTCGTCCAAAAACTTCCGCAGTTGATCTGTACCCCATAAAGTAAACTTATGGAATAAACATGTCTTATTTTGCTATAATACTACAATGATAGAATTCGATTCAGATGGCCTGGGTGGCAACCGCACCTTCGCGCCAGGTGTGAGGCCTGGTCAACCCGCACACTCGGGCATTCTCGGCTGGCTCCTAACAAAAGGTATCGCCAGGACTGAAACTCAGGCGAGATACATACTTCTCAGTGTTACAGTGCTTTGCATCGTTCTCGCAATAGTCATAACCTATAAAAACTTCTATGGAGGCAAGAGATACTCAGCTGAAGAAATACAGAGGATGGTTAATGACGTTGGCACGCCTGCTTCACAGTGACTTTCATGAAATCTCGAATTCTAAAAACTTCTTCTACTAACGCGGGTTTTACTTTGATAGAACTTCTGGTAGTAATTGCAATCATTGGACTTCTGTCGTCTGTTGTTTTGTCAGCATTAAACAGTGCGCGACAGAAAGGTAAAGATGCCAAATTTATACAGGACATGTTATCACTGAGAAATGCGTTAGCATTATATAAAAGCAGCAACCCACCCATCACAACTTTTAACGCTCTACCGTGGATTCCTCCTATCGCTGACACTAATGGTTCCGACGCACTTCGCGCCCGACTTGCTCCATTAGTGACTACTGGGTTAATCCCTGTGATTCCTCACTATCCTGGATGGGTACAAGGAACAAACGCAGGATTCGGTACGGGCATAAGTAGTTATGTCTACATACTTTATTATGCGGGTATGTACAACGGATTGACTAGCACAGAACATGCTTGCGGTACCCTTAACTCTTCCGAATGGAAACGAGGACTACCTGGCATTCTTCTTTTTGTTCATGAATCTGGACATCAATTGGGATTGGCACACACGTCGACAGATTGTAGTTCTACTGATGGAGTCACAGCAGCCTGTACCACAACTACGAGTGATCAAAAATCCTGCCTCCAGCTCTACTAGTTATTTTTGTGCCCTCAGCAGGAATTGAACCTACATCTATCCCTTAGGACGGGACTGTTCTATCCGTTGAACTATGAGGGCAGCGTGCCATTATCCATGACCACAAAAGAGTACCACACTTCCCCCTCAAAAATAAATCTGCTATAGTAGCCCGATGACACCCGAAGAGCGCTCTTTGCTGGAACGTACCGCTTCGCTCGCCGAAGAAAATAACAAGATACTTCGCTCCCTCCGCAGGAGTGGGCGTATTTCCCTAGCTATGCGTATCGGCTACTGGGCAGTTATCATTCTTCTTAGCTTTGGTGCCTATTACTTTATTCAGCCATACATAGAGACATTGGGTGGACTGGTAAATGGCAATCCGGATTCCGGAGCACAGGGTGGTCAGAGCCAGTTAGATATGTTCAGGAGTCTTATACGTTAGACGCCGAGGTAGCTCAGTTGGTAGAGCATTCCCCTGAAGAGGGAAGGGTCACCAGTTCGAACCTGGTCCTCGGCACCCGTCGCAAGTTGCATTATGCATACCACTTGCTCTTCCACACTATTTATTCGTCACTATCCGCTTCCCCCACTTTTCGCTCACCTTTTTCGAACTGCTGGAGAGCTTCGATGATAGGGTCTAGATACCCATCCAAGATCTTTGGAAGATTGTGCCACGACTCTTTGATACGATGATCTGTCAGACGATCTTGTGGATAGTTGTAGGTGCGAATCTTCTCTGAACGATCGCCAGTACCGATCTGCCCTTTGCGGTCGGCGGAAAATTTCTTTGCCTCCTCTTCTTCTTTTAGAGCTGCCAGTCGGGAAACAAGCAGTGTCATAGCCGCTTCGCGGTTGGCTCCCTGACTACGTTCTGTGGTCGCGCGGACCGCAAGCCCTGTAGGTTTGTGTATGATGCGTACTGCCGACTCGACTTTATTGACGTTCTGACCTCCCTTTCCTCCGGCACGTGAGAATTCCATTTCCAGATCGGCTGGATTGATCTCAAATTTGACCTTCTTTCTGATGGGCATGATAGCCACAGATGCAGTCGAGGTATGGATACGCCCCATTTTCTCTGTTTCTGGAACACGCTGAACACGGTGAACGCCGGTCTCCCACTTGAGTGCCTGCCACACTTCGTCGCCTTTTATTTCCATCAACGCCTCTTTGTAGCCACCCACATCGTTGGTTGATTCATCTATCAGTTTTGTCCTCCATCCTCTCATCTCGGCGAACCGCTTGTACATGTCCATGAGTTCTGCGGCAAATAGTGCAGCCTCGTCACCTCCCGCACCAGCACGAACTTCGAGAACCACTTCTTTTGGCTTTTCTTCTTCGACAGCATCTGCTGCGAGGATCTCGTCCATCTGAGCAAGCAACCCTTTTTTCTGCTCTACCAATGAAGCAAGATCGCCCTGTGCAAGCTCTGCCATGGCGGGGTCGCTCGTCATAGCCATAACATCCTTTTCATCAGAAATAAGCTTCTCGAACATAGTTACGAGAAAGGCTGTTTTCGGATTATTTTTATATTTTTCCAGATCCATATTAATGACATTATTGCACAAAGACCGTCTTGTTGTACGCACTAGGCGTATACCAAAACGGTCTTGTACTGCTAAAAGTAGTTATTTCTTTGCCTTCAACTGGCGGTTCTTGAACTTTTCTACGCGGCCAGCGGTGTCGATAGTCTTTTCCTGGTTGGTATAGAAAGGATGAGATGCACTGGAAATATCGAGACGATAGACCGGGTATTCCTTACCGTCAGTCCACTTCTCTGTTTCATTGGTCTTGATAGTAGAGGAAATGAGAAAACGGCCGTCGCTTGAGTTATCTGCGAAAATTACTGGCCTATAGTTATCTGGGTGGATGTCCTTTTTCATAGCGGTCAATTTACCATGTAATGTAAGGGCGTGCAAGTAGCGCCCCCCTGGAAGGTTACAGACTATCTGCAATACTTTTGCATTCCAGTAAATTACCCGCTACTATGGGATCATCATGAAACCTATAGTCCAGCGGGACAACGCCGTATTGCGAGAAAAAGCCAAGGAAGTGGCCTTAGACGAGATAGCCTCTCACCCTATTCAAGCTGTCATCAAAGACATGAGAGAAGCGCTTGCGACCCAGTCAGACGGTATTGCTATTGCCGCACCGCAGATAGGCGTCAGTCTACGCATCTTCGCTATTGCAGGTGCTCTACTCAAGCAAGCCGATCCTACATATACTGGCGACGCTTCAGATCTTGTTTTTATCAACCCCACGATCACCAAGCGTTCTCGCATCAAGAAAGTGGTCGAGGAAGGATGCCTTTCGGTTCGTTGGTTCTATGGCATGATCAAGCGTTCGACACAGGTCACGCTTACCGCCTACAACGAACATGGTAAAAGGGTCACTCGCGGAGCTAGCGGACTTCTCGCCCAGATTTTCCAGCACGAGGTAGATCACCTCGAGGGTATTTTATTCATTGATTCTGCCGAAGAAGTTTGGGAAATGAGTGATGAAGAAATAAAAGAGCTTCAAAAAGATAATGACTAAGATCCCTTACATATTTTTTGGGTCCTCACAGATGTCTATATACGTCCTAGATGAGCTCGAGAAAGCCGGTTACATACCGACGGCTATTGTCACTACTCCAGACAAACCAGTTGGACGCAAACAACTGATGACCCCGACCGTAGTCAAGGAGTGGGCCCGTGCTAGGAATATCAGAGTCTACGATCTACCAAAACTCGACACTGCAGTTGTTGCAGATCTCAAAAAGCAATCCGTAGAGATTTTCATCGTCGCCTCCTACGGCAAAATAATCCCACTTGAGGTGCTCTCTATCCCCCCTCACGGCACTCTCAATGTCCACCCTTCACTTCTTCCACTCTACCGCGGTGCTTCCCCTCTACAGTCAGCGATCCTCGATGACGCAAAAGATACAGGTGTGAGTATTATGAAAATAGACGAGCAGATGGATCATGGCCCGATTGTCATTCAAAAAAGGATCCAAGTCGAAGAATGGCCAACTTACGAAAAATTTGAAGAAATGATGGCTCGTGAAGGCGGAAGAATGTTGGCTGTCATCTTGCCCGAGTGGATCGCCGGATCTATAGCGGCAAAAGGACAGGACCACACTGTCGCTACCTATTCACGGAAATTCACCAAGGAAGACGGCGAAATTGACCTAAATGACGATCCTTATCTCAATTTTAGGAAAATCCAAGCTTTTCATGAGTGGCCTCAGGCGTATTTCTTTATTGATCATGGTGACAGAAAAATCCGTATCAAGATCACTGCGGCTTCATATGCAGATAAAAAACTACTTATAGAAAAAGTTATACCCGAGGGCGGAAAAGAAATGCCCTACGGAGATTTTCTCCGAGGATACAGTAGAAAGTAAAAAGATACGCGAGGATATCAGTCCACGTATTCTCCGACACTAGCGAAGGTGTTGTTGACCAGATCTGCTGTCTTGTTGAGATAATAGACAACTGTCCAGAGACAAACAACACTCATCAGTGCCACACAGAGATACTGATTGACCGGCTGTGAAGCATTTGCCATGCTCAGGAACGAAATTTTTTTTGCCATCCGATAAGTATACCTCATCTGTTACATATCGATATCCCCAGCTGAGTCTTCACCTCCTACCTTCTTCCCCCCTGGACGCCATGACCACACTCCTTTCATCATTGCTTTGACCTGGGCACCTCCACGTCGGATGAGTGAGACGTCTTTGTCTTTTTTTGATTTGAGTTCTCTGCGGATTTCGCCCTGCACATCGTCTATAGCTGTATAGAGATCGGATTTTTCTGAGGCTGCGTAAAGATTTTTACCGGCTCCGACTATGTGTATCTCGGCGCGGAATATGTCGCCCTTGTTGTGGTGATTGCTGGTTTTCGCCAACTCGACATCACACTGGATCGAAGGATCATTACCGATGATTTTGCTGATTTTCGAAAGACGCTTGTCTACGTATTCGTTGATGGCCTGGGAGCTCGAGATGCTAGTTGTCTTTATGTTGATTTTCATGGCTATGAAGAATTAGCGAGCTTATAGACGTCCTCCCCCTATGCTGACATTATACCCCGCAGAACGGCGGTGTCCAAACTCAGGCCCATAGCTCAGGCCACTAGCTTTTATTCAAGCTTTTGATTTTACCTATTGTCTGTGCTACATTTTGAGGCATATTCCGCGGTAGCTCAGCCGGTAGAGCGCCTCCCTGTTAAGGAGGATGTCCCAGGTTCGAACCCTGGCCGCGGAGCAATGAATGAGCGAAGCGAATGAAATGCGACGTGGAGCAAGTCGCCTGCGCGACTTGCGGACAGGGTTCGAAAAGGTTGAGTATATTTTGAGGGTGAGCTTGTCGAACCCGAGAAATACGAAACCTCTACTGAAGTCGTAGACTTCGAACCCTGGCCGCGGAGCCGAAACGAAAAGCCCTAAACTGGTTAGTTCATATTTTTTCTAGGTTATATTCCCACCCTGGTTGCCATTTAAAATGAGAAGAGGTTAGCTGTTCTAGCGGTACTCCATTTATGAGATTATCGAGGCCATACTGGGTTGCACGATGACCAATAACCATTACTCTTTTACCTTCGTAATTCTTTATTAAATCTTTTAAGAAATCTTTCATCCGAGCAGTAGTCTGTTCATAACTCTCACCATTAGGAAATGGTGTATGAATTCTCTTTGGTTTTTCTATATCTACCTCAGAGCTTGGATGCTGAGTGAGATCACCATAGTTACATTCTCGAAGTCGAGCATCTTGAATGATCGGCCACTTGTTACCAAAGCCTATTTCTGCACTCTTGTAGGCACGTTGGAGATCAGAACAAAAGATTGCATCAAAGTGGTCATCTTTGTAACGTTCACGCATTTCTTTCGATTGTTGGACACCTAGAGAAGATAAAGCGACGTCATTATGACCTGAGGATAAATGTGCCTCGTTATCAAATGTAGTTCCGTGTGCTTCAAAGATTATTTTGATCATAAATTTATGATTCGTTACTGTGCATAACTTTCAAGATAAAGATGGTATCTGCCTTTAATTTCGCTCGCGCAGAATCCTTTTGTGGATCGGTAAGTGATTCCCCAAGTCCATCCAAGATATGTTTGTTGTCCATTTTCTCTAACATCTCAATGCATTTCTCCAATGCTTCTTTGTAAGAAACTCCGGATCGTTCTTCTACAATCTTCTTATTGATAGGCCAGTTATTCTTGGCAAAATACTGAACATCAAAGATATCTCGGCTGGTTTTGCCGATTCTTTCAAGCATCGC
>JBBQVG010000038.1:0-6989 GCA_038211765.1 Minisyncoccia bacterium
GAGAGCTGCTCCTGATGGCTTGTTGTCATCGGTGATTGTGCCGGTAATAGATGCTGTGGCAGGAAGAATGATGCTTTGTCCTCCTCCCACTGAGACAACTGGCGGTGTGTTGAGTCCTGTACCTCCACAAAAGGTTGCCTCAGTCTGTACGTCACAATAGAGCTTTTTTACATCATCGGATGTGAGTGCGCGAGAGTAGATTTGTACGTCATCGAGGGAGCCGTGCCATGGATCGCTCCCTGAAGCTTGGGCTGTGTAACAAGAAGTACCATTAGAATACCCACCGATACATACAGGATCAGATTCAGGCTGAGGACCAGCGGCAATAGTTCCTGTAAGAGGCGTATTCACCCCAGCTACTCCATCGACATACATTTTTATATTCGCACCATCATAGGTACAAGTTACCAAGTGCCAAGCTGTGTCGCTGAGTTGAATAGTCGGACTGATTCCCTGCCCATATGTATTGTTTGTTGTTCCCACAAAGCAATTGTAGGTACGATTTGCCATACCATACGATATGCCCCACGAATGAATTGAGCCATTCGCGAATTTTGAAACCACTGAATATCCACTGGATACCGCAGGATTGAAATCCCCCGCACCCTTGACCCAAGTTGAAATAGTTATTGCTGGAATATTTTGTAATGCTGAAATACTCGGAATTTCCACAACCTGTGTACCATCGAAGGTCATTGCAGTGCCAACAACACCAGGACCTGAGCCGGGAGAATTTTTGGCTGTGCCGTTATACGATCCGACTGAGTCTGTGACAGATCCACCATCGAGAGTGTAGTGGGCAACGAGATCTGTAGTGGTGTCTCCTACAGCTGCAGTCTGCCGACCAAGTGAGTGAAATTTTCCAAAAATAATAAAAAGGGTCAGAACCGCGACAATAACAGCAGAAGCACCAATGAGTTTTTTAGGCATGTATATATGATAGCAGGTAACGAGTGAAGGTTACATCCCTTTATCCCCACCCGCATCAATATATAAATTACTCCCTCTCCAACACTACAACCTCCGCATCCTTCCCTTCGAGATCCTTCTTCTTTAGTGTAAGTTTTGGCTCTGGTTTTGGGTTCTCTCCGGCTTCTTTGAGAAACTTCTTCAAGGCCTCGGTATCTCCAAGATCTCCATAATGAATCGGTACAATTATTTTTGGTTCTATAGCGATAGCTAGCCTATAAGCCTTGGCGGCATCGAGTACGCCATCACCACCTATTGGAACAAATAAGATATCAACCTCCTCGATAGCTTCATCTGTTTCTTTGGGTAACTCTGGGACATCCAATGCTCCCAAGAAACACAGATTCATCCCCTCGAGAGCTAAGGTGTAAATAGTATTGATACGCTTCTCGCCTCCGTAGTTGGACTCAGAAGGAAGTCCTTTTATAAAGACTCCTTTTACTTCGTATTCGCCGGGACCAGTAATAACAAACGGTTTCTTGTCTCCAAATGAGATCTGGTCTACCCCATTCATATCTTCGTGGTTGATACTCGAAAGTACCACATCTGCACCAAATTTTGAGGTCTTCAATGACGAGTCTTTGGAGACTGGGTTGAAGGCGACGACGGTGTCGCCGAACTGCACTTTGACGAATTCTGCGCCGAGGTAGGTAATGATCATGGGCTATACATTAGCAAATAATAGACAAAAAGGCGATTTTAGACTAGTATCCTCTAGGCACGCACCCCGCATTTACCGCTCACATTCCCCGGGTCGCTATACAGGAATAGGCGGACATTATTAACCTAACAGGCGGGAGGTGTCATGTTACATGTTCAAAAAAATAAAAGAAGTGTTGACTCATACAAAAGAGACAGAGACTACAGTTCCAGAAAAGGATACATCAGAAAAAATAGATAAAAAAGCACCTCGCGTAGATTCTACACGCCCCGACTCCCCAAAGAAGCCGGAGGTTATGGTCATGACCGAAGAGCAAAAGTCTAGCGTCATGGGCACCCTTATCGGCACCATGAAGAATCCTCCGATCATCGGCGACCTCGTCGAGGGTCCGGTTATCGCCATCGAAAAATCATCAGTCTATGTAGACCTTGCACCGTTTGGTACTGGTATCATCTACGGCCGCGAATTTATCATTGCTCGCGATATTATCAAGAAGATCAACATGGGCGACGTCATTGCTGCCAAGATAGTTGATACTGCCCACAAGGAAGGTTACTACGAACTCTCACTCAAAGAAGCTCGTCAGGCCCTGATCTGGAGCGAAGCCGAAGTTGCCATCCGCGAAAAGAAGTCTCTCGACCTTCCAGTCAAAGAAGCCAACAAAGGTGGACTTCTCATCGAGTGGCAAGGCATCGTCGGTTTCCTCCCTGCCTCCCAGCTCAAGGCCGAACACTATCCTCATGTTGCCGACGGTGACAAGGACAAGATCCTCGAAGAGCTCAAGAAACTGGTTGGTACACGCCTCACTCTTTCCATTATTACAGCCGATCCCAAAGAAGGTAAACTTATTTTCTCAGAAAAGGGTTCCGAGCAAAAAGAAAAGGAAAAGATCGTCAGCAAGTATGAAGTTGGCAATGAGGTTCAGGGTACAGTCACTGGTGTCGTTGACTTTGGTATCTTCATCAAACTCGAGGAAGGTCTCGAAGGACTAGTCCACATCTCCGAGATTGACTGGGGCCTAGTCGATGATCCACGCAACTTTGTGAAGGTTGGTCAAAAAATCTCCACAAAAATCATCGAGATCAAAGACGGCAAGATATCCCTTTCTCTAAAACAGCTTCGCCCGAACCCATGGCTCGAGGCTTCAAAGAAATACAAAAAGGACCTCGATGTTTCCGGCGTTATCATCAAGTTCAACAAGCATGGCGCCTTGGCGTCTGTCGAAGAAGGAGTGGCTGGTCTAGTCCATGTCTCTGAGTTCGGTTCAGAAGAAAAACTACGAAAGACTCTAGAACTTGGCAAAACCTACAAATTCAAGATCGCCCTCTTCGATCCCAAGGAGCAAAAGATGGCGCTTACATACACTGGGGACAAATAGTAGTAAGAATCTAAGCACTTTAGCTAGCTAAAGTGCTCTCACTGCTGGCCCACTCATCCCTACCCTTCAGGGTTAGTCGCCCTGACGTTAATTAGCCTGCATTGAGCACGCTCATTGCCTTTTCCCTACTTTCTTTGATCATCATCTCTACACCTTCCGTAGCCAACTTTGCCGCTTTCTTGATAGCCTTCATCTCCTCATCCTTGTACTTCCCTAGAATAAATTTATTGATCTTATCCTCTCCGTGAGGCGTCTTGGCTTCACCTTTTGCATTGGCTGGCGCAACCCCTATACGGATCCTAGTGAATGCTTCTGTCTTTACCGCTTTTATCACGGATTCCAATCCATTGTGACCGCCAGAACTCCTGTTATATGAGATCTTGATACGCCCAAGCGGTAGGTTGAAATCATCATAAATAACTACTAGTTTGTCTGCGGCCTTGACGCTCTTTACTAGTAGAGCTATCGCCGAGCCAGATTTGTTCATGAATGTCTCTGGTTCTACAAAAGTTACTTTCTCTTTACCGATTTTACCTTCTGTAACACGAGCGTTTATTTTTTTGTTGAATCTAAACTCATCTCCACCATATTCTTTGGCTATATGTTCCAAAACAATACGCCCTGTATTGTGACGCGTATTCTCATATTCTTCCCCTGGATTGCCGAGTCCGGCGATGATGTAAGGCATGGTGTTATGTTTAATGATATCTGTGCCGAAAGTATATCAAGAAAACAAAAAAGCGCGACCTCCATGCAAGGAAGGCGCGCTGTGAGACTGACAGGCTAGTAGCCATCAAAACGGCAGACTGTAGCCTGCGCTTACTGCCGGTGAGCCGTTGACGGCCAAGCCAACAAAAGCTCCACCACCATTTTTGAATCGTCTCTGGATACGCACGACGTCACGTATGCGCGATTGGTCAACCTCGTAGGCAAACCCGACCGAGAGCGCAAAATGATGGGCGAGCGGCACCAGCGTCAGGGCTTCAAAGCGGTGTGTACCTCCGAAGTCCTGCAGACGATAACGCATGGTGACCATTCCAAGGTACTGACCTTGGTAACGCAACCGCAACGCCACAAATATGTATGGTTCCGGCCGGAAAAGTTCCACACCGATACGATACTGCTTTGGTTGCATTACTCGCGCTTCCCAATTTGTTCCTGAATTTGGCAAACCGTATCCATTGTGGAGTGAAAACGAGTCTCGAAACTGCAGATCCTGCTCATCGCCTGCGATTGAGTTGTAGATCAAGTCACCCAGCCACTGAGCTCTCTCTTCGATGGCCTTGATGATGCGATTTACTTCTGGGCTGTCAGCCATGGCGTGGCGCAGACTATATTCGACACCTCGACTCAACTGAGCGAACGCCTTTGACTCGACATAGTCACGAAGTTCCTGCTCGGAACGTTGGAATCGTATAGACCACTGCGCGGCGTGGAATTCATCGAAGCGACCTTCAAACGAATTTTCCACACTTCCCTCAAAAGCAGTGACAAATTTGTTGATAAAGACCGAGTTGAAGTCAGCAAGTTTTCGGCTCTCGATCTGGTAATAATCACTTTTTGCTGGCAGTTCGAGCCCTATCGACTCTCCACCAAAAAGCGGGCGCACCAGTACGACACACAAGACAAGTTGGGACAAACAGACCTTATTTTTAATGATCACGGCAAACCTCCCTGTTACGGCCCCGTTTGGGACCGGTTGTTCTAAAGTTCGGGGGTATCCTACACCCGACAGGAATTTGCGCAACCCGACTTGTACACTGCTGTTTACAACTGGCATTGACTTCCAAAACTTGACGAGTGGTCACGTCATATTGCTCTAGCAATCCTTCATCGGAACGAAAATCCATAGGCGCCTAGATCGGAACCGAAACCTGAAACGAGGAGAGTATCCTATCGAAGACTGTTTGAATATTTCTCTGAATCTCAAGAGTTTTTTCTTTCATCGCTTGATCCGCTACCAACGCTTTACCATTTGGCTGAAGGTGGCCTGCGTAGATACCTATCTCATAACAATCTTCATTCGCTTGTACTTGGTATGTCTGGTGAAATGACTCGAGATTGTCGGAAGTAGTATTACTTTCATCTGCACGTAATATTCGCCCGTTCACTTTCTTTACCTGGCCTTTAAAGGTGCAAGGTGTGTCGTCATAGGTATATACATGAAATGTGACATCGCCGAGCATCGAACCTCGATAATATGAACTTGGAAACTCTGCTGTCGCTTGCCAACCAGTACTATTGCCGTCCCAATTGGTATTTGGATCTCCACTCTGCACCACGTTACCTCCTACAGATAAGTCCGCGGGATGTTTGAATTCAAACAAATATGAGTCGTTCTTATACGTTTTCCAATCAATAGTAGCAGTGGTTGAAAGTGTGGTGGTATCCGCAGTTTTATTGTTTTTATAAAAATAAACTACCCCCAGAGCGATTGCAAAAATAAGAACGGTCACCAATACATTTCTTTGTGTTTTTTTCATGTTGTTAGAATGCAGGCTCCTCCTTCCAAAAGCGAGGTGCTCATAAATACATACTTATAATGTGCTAGCAAGGGTGCTCCAAGCAGTTTTCCAAAATAATCCATCTGACTTTGTGTGGTCAGACCATAAAAGGATTTGTCCAGGGGGTCATTTTCAGGCCGGACCAAAACGCCTCTCACTTCTGTAAGGTTAAGTACGGGGAGCTCCAGCGCCTCAATCATAACCCCTTTATCGAAGAGGGCGAGACAAAAAGTATTATTGTTAGTGGCCTGATTGAGCATATGTTAAAACATTCTAATAATAGCATGGGTGAAAGAATACTCCATGCATGAGACGTCATCACAAGGTCTTAAGAATATCCTTCACTTGATTATCAGGAATTTCTATGTAACTTTGAACAGGCGTTTCCCTTTTATTATTTTTACAAGTATTAAGTAAATTTTCGGTTCGGTCTCGTATGTCCTTTGTATTTATCTTCTCGGGATTTATCCACTTGTTACCATATATTGTTGCTATATCATTATTTTTATATGTAAAGAAATTTCTTTTTTCTAAAAATTCAAGCCCCCTTATTGGATCAGTTTCGTTTCCACCTAGATAAAGAAATGAATTAGAGTCACAAACAAAATCTTTTTTTAATGTATTGAAGTTATCTTTTTGAGCAGTGCCTCCAGAAAAAAAGAAGACGTACACGAAAAAAATAAGAGGTGTGAGACCGAGCAGGGCATATAGCAACGAGTTCTGATTCTGAGAGAGATAAATAAGACCCGCAATAATAAGGGGGTAGGTTATTGAAACAATCAGGATTATCAATGGCAACAATGTGCCTGATTTTGGAGAATCTCCTGCCATTGCACCGGAGATTACAATTGCAGGCCATGGAATAATAGCTAATGCTGAAATAATATTTATTATTGTTATAAGTATTTTCATAATTTTTGTGTATCTTAACCTCGTATCATTTTTTATTTTAACATAACAAGAGATATACACATAGTAAGTTTAGTTATCGTAAATCCTTTGTCCACTCGTTTTTACACTTACTGCCAGAGACCTTATTGAGAACGAGTTTCCCTTCGATACTTACAGACTTTTTTGCTTCAATAATATTTATACTCAATTCGTAACAACCAATACTGGTAATAAAGCTTGAAGGCCCAGGTAAGTCACCAGTTCCTGTTGACCAATCAATCTGAAAAGATTTACCGTCAATAGTCTGGACTATGAAAGTATCAACGTCTCCCATCCGAACATGCTGTTCTGTTGCAGGTTGTTCCTGGGTTCCGATATGTTTGATGGTTATACTGTCAATAGAAATAACTGGATTATCAATATAACTAATTATCTCTCCAACTTTACCCTTATACCCCTCTCCATTATTTGGAGGGACTTTTTGGGGTTCGATACCGCTTGGTGGAGGACTGGTGATTTATAAGTTAAGTAGGTCTCCAGTTTCAAGATTCAAGATATATCTCTTATAAAAGATACCTCTTCCAAG
>JBBQVG010000039.1:0-6958 GCA_038211765.1 Minisyncoccia bacterium
TTGGTTAGAGCGTGGGACTCATAAGCCCAAGGTCGAAGGTTCGATCCCTTCCGCCGACACCCTTTGTTTTTTGGCTCTGTTCTGGTACATTAGTCACACCGCATGAGATTACGATACTCACTTGCGGCCATAGCTCAACTGGTTAGAGCACTCGCCTGTCACGCGAGAGGTTGGCGGTTCGAGCCCGCTTGGCCGCGCACTTCCGTGCTCATTTTTCCGCGTGAGCTACGAAGCGCCGTTGTAGCTCAGTTGGTAGAGCACATTCTTGGTAAGAATGAGGTCTCCGGTTCGATCCCGGACAACGGCTCCAGGTTGTCAACATGGTAAGAAATCACACCCAGGAATTTTCGAACTAGAGTTATCCCCACAAGCCTTTGTGGGGGGGATAGAAGTGGTATTATTATCACAATGAATTCCTATTTGCAAAAGCATATTTCATTACTCAAGCACCCTGTAACTCGTTTTGAATTGATCATAGCATCGGTTATTGTGTTGCCTCTTGTTATTGCTACTATGGCCTCGGCAGCGACCACGATTTCTACAAACATTTCCACAGAAGGAACACTTTCAGTGACGGGAACTTCCACACTCGCTACTACGACAGTCAATGGAAACTTCAGTGTCACAGGGACGACGAATGGTATCAAAGTCTATCGAGCCCTTCTTACTCAATCGGGAACTAACCCGCCTGTGGCGACGGTGTTGGAGAATACGTTGGGAGGGACACCGGTATGGAGTCGTGTTGCAGCGGGGTTATACAAGCTGACTCTGGCAGGTGCATTTACTGTAAATAAAATTTACTCTCCGGTACTAAGTTTACTTAATAGTCAAGGCCTTAGTCTAAGTGTGAGAACATTCCAGAATCCTGTAAACGATGCTCCTAATAGTGTAGAGATTATAAGCCGAGAATCAGGGTCAGCTTCCACTGTAGAACTTGAGATCATAAACGACAACGATAACCTCTATGACGTAGTGCCATTCGAAATTCTCGTTTACCCTTAATCACTCAAAATTTTTCCAGATGCGTTCAAGGGATTTCTTCAACGCTCTGGTTCGATCTTCGTCCGAGTCCCGCTCCAGGTTGCCGCAAACGGCAAGAATGTACGTCTTGAAAAGCCGCTCACCGGAATCTGGTTTAATCCAGAGGATGTGGGCTTACCTCAGATACATATTGCATTCATTGATGAATTTTGCGGGACGGTGAATGCGTGTGTTTGACAGCTTGGACAGGATTTTGCTAGTATAGAAGTACCATCGCCGTCAGGCGTCAACGGGCCTCGCAAGAGGCCCGAAATATATCCCCCAATGTATTTCAAAGACTTCGATACTTGGAATACCCTCAAAAAGAAGCTCAACGACGAAGACCGTCAGACAAATATTCGAGCTGGCGAAGTTCGTTGGATCTCGTGTGGAGTAAATGTGGGCAGTGAGATAGATGGTAAAGGGATTTCCTTCACTCGTCCGGCACTTATTCTCCATGTTGTCGGCTCTGTACTTGCCCTTGTTGTCCCTCTCTCAACCAAAGTCAAAAACATCGCAGGCTATATTCCTTTCGAGTTCCAAGAATGAACTATCTCTTTATGTGTCCACCAAGTGAGAATCGTATCGCAGCAGAGAATTCTCGCCCGCAAAGGCAAGATTTCCGATAAGCGGCTGGAAGATGCCAAAGCAGAAGTGAAGAATTTCTTTAGCTTTTAGACGAGAGAGACCTCAACCATCCGTGCACTGACGCTGAAGCAATCGAAATGGCCGATTGGGTGCTTTGGCGACACAAATCGTCCACGACCCGCTCAAGTAAATCAAGCATTGAATAAGCACCCCTATTCTGCTTTAATTGAACTCACGCCAAAGTAGCTCAGTTGGTAGAGCACCGCTTTCGTAAAGCGGGGGTCCCCGGTTCGATCCCGGGCTTTGGCTCACGATGAAAATTCTCATACTCGCAATAGGTAAATCCGGCACTGATTTTCAGGGTTCTATACTGGACTACGAATCGCGGATTTCCCATTACACTTCTTTGGATTGGAAAATACTTCCACACGGTCGTAGTGCAAAGGAAGAGTCGGAGGCTGTCATGGGGGTGATTTCAGATAAAGATATCGTTGTTCTTTTGGATGAGCGCGGCAAGGAATGGTCGTCCGTTGAGTTCTCGCAATTCATCGAAAAACGCCTCAACGAAAGTACTCAAAGGCTTGTCTTCATCGTCGGCGGAGCCTTCGGAGTGGATGAGGACATCAGATCACGAGCCAACTATGTTTGGTCACTTTCAAAGTTGGTCTTTCCCCATGAACTTGTGCGACTGATCCTGGTCGAACAGATCTATCGTGCATTCACTATCTTGAAAGGAGAGAAATATCATCATCGATAAAATCTGTTAGGATACTCTTATAGAAAACAATCATATGGCGCAAAATAACAAAGACGAAATCATCCAAAAGATTGCAGAACTCGAGGCCGAGATGGCTGCGGGAGATTTTTGGAATGACAAAGACAGGGCTCAAGCCAAACTCAAGGAGCACCAGAACCTCAAAGATAGTCTCGAAGGTATCGGCAAGTACGACAAGGGAGATGCCATCCTGACCGTCCTTTCGGGTGCTGGCGGCGATGATGCCGAAGATTTCTCGGGCATGCTCGTTCGTATGTATAGGAAGTACTCCGATAACAAGGGTTGGGGATGGAATGTTATCCATAGCAATGACAACGATCATGGTGGCTACCGCAATATCACCATCGAGATTAGTGGCAAACAGGTCTATGGATCTCTAAAAAATGAGTCAGGTGTTCATCGCCTGGTGCGGGTTTCGCCTTTTGATTCCAATAAAAAACGTCATACTTCTTTTTCCTTGGTTGAGGTCATTCCAAAATTTGAAAAAGTCTCAGCAGACGATATGGTCATTCCCGATAGTGATCTCGAAATAAGCATCGCAAAATCTGGCGGTCCAGGAGGGCAAAATGTGAACAAGCGCGAGACAGCTATACGACTCCTTCACAAACCAACCAATCTTTCGGTACACGTAACTTCAGAACGTTCACAAGCCCAAAACCGCGAGAAGGCTCTGGATATTCTACGTGGAAAGCTATGGAAGAGAATGGAAGAAGCACGCATCGCAAAAGAAAAGGGAATGCAGATCAGCTCGACCACCTCTATAGAATGGGGCAATCAGATCCGCTCGTATGTGCTCCACCCCTACAAGATGGTCAAAGATCATCGCACCGATGTAGAGACCTCCCAAGTAGATAAAGTCTTAGAAGGTGAGATCGATGAATTTATTGAAGCCGAGAAGGAGTTGTAGTTGTTTGATTTTTGACCAAAGGTGTGTAATTGTTGGTTTGGTAGAAGTAAAGTAAAAACAGCCTTTGGAGTACTTATGAAAAAAATGCTCTTTGTACAGGGATGGTTTCTTCAGGACGGTTTGAGAATTAACCTCAATCCCGTCAGCAGGTTGCCAGTTGTTTACGAAGCAGGTGGGCATTATATGTTCCACGGAGTTTGGGTTTTTTGGACTGAGCTTACTTTTTGTGGCCACATATACGACGCTTGTGGTCATGCAGAAGTTCGTAACGGGACTCTCATCGGCGGTCGAATGAAATTTGAAAAATTGTACACCCACCGCGATGATGTGATCTCCTACACATTTACACAGGTTGGTGCTTCACCTGTGTTCAATGGATCGTTTGAAGGACGCGCGGTGGGAAAGGGATACGCTCGACTCCTACTCATTGAGCACCCTCCAAACTTTTTTGAGACTTGAATGTCAAAGGAGAGTTGTGGCAGTCTCGTTCCTGGAGACTGCTTTTTTTATTACATATAACTGATATAATCGACTGATGATCCACTACGACAAGGTTAGCAAGATATACCCAGACAAATCAGTCGCACTTGATTCGGTTACCTTTAGCATCGAACCAAAGGAGTTTGTCACAATAGTTGGTCCTTCAGGTGCAGGGAAGACCACTCTCATGAAGATGCTCATCGCAGAGGAGTGGCCTACTCACGGCGCTGTGTATCTCGAATCCGCCAATATCCACCGTCTCAATAAACGAGAGATGAATAAGCTTCGTCGTCGTATTGGCACGGTTTTTCAGGATTATCGTCTTATTCCAAACAAGACCGTATACGAAAATATCGCCTTTGCTATGGAGGCTGCAGGGAGAAGCGATAGTGAGATTGCTTCCGACGTGCCGCATGTACTCGAGCTCGTGAATATCGAACCAAAGATCTGGAATTTTCCAGGAGAACTTTCTGGCGGGGAACGTCAGCGTGTAGCTATAGCTCGAGCCATCGTCACTCAGCCGGACATAGTCGTAGCCGATGAACCAACAGGCAATCTTGATCCAACCAACACATACGAGATCATCCGTATTTTGCAAAAGATCAATGATCTAGGTACAACTGTCATTCTCACCACTCACAACAAAGGTGTTGTTGACACTGTCGGCGGGCGCATCCTCACCATGGAGAAGGGGAAGGTCATCAAGGACGACAAGCATGGCAAATATATACTGTAGAATTTCCCCCACAATGCTAAAATATTCAATACAATGATCTTCACTACTTTCAAACGCATAACACGCACAGGATTTGTAAATTTCTGGAGAAATGGATTTCTCTCTTTTGCCGCAGTAGTTGTAATAACCCTATCCTTATGTGTTTTTGGGGCACTCATCTTCACTAGCGCCTTCGGAAGAACGCTTATAGCAGATGTAAAAGACAAGGTCGATATCAATGTATATTTTACTCAAAGCTCTCCTGAAGGAGACATTCTAACCTTGAAAAAAGATCTTGAGGCCTTGCCCGAAGTTGCACGCGTAGAATATATATCTCGAGATCAGGTCTTGAATGATTTTAAGAAAAAATGGCAAGACAATTCTCTGATCATGCAAGGTTTAGATGAGATCGGTAGCAATCCATTTTCCGCTATTCTCAACGTCAAAGCAAAAAATCCGGGACAGTATGGCAGTATCGCAGATTTCCTACAACACAAAAATCCACTCGCCGCTGATGGTACACCGCTCGTCGAGAAAGTAAATTACCAGCAGAACAAACTTATCATCGATCGTCTCGGTCGGATCATTCCGGCTATAGAAAAAACAGGATTTGCTGCAGCTATTGTCCTCATAATCGTCGCTATCATAGTAGTTTTCAATACAGTCCGTCTGATCATCTACACATCGAAAGAAGAAATCTCCGTGATGAAACTCGTTGGCGCAAGTAATATCTATGTTCGCGGACCTCTGGTGATCTCGGGAATAATGTACGGTATTGTTTCGGGTGTCATAACACTCATTATTATGGCAATTATTGCCTACTGGAGTGACGCTGTCATACTGCGTTTTGCCGGTGTCCAGATAGCTTCTGACTTTGAACTTGTGGTAAATGTCCTGTCGCGATATTTTGTGCAAAATTTCGCTCAAATTTTCATTTTGATCCTCGGAGCAGGCATTGTTTTGGGTGGGCTTTCGAGCTACATCGCGGCGCGACGTTATCTCAAGGTGTAGGGCCATGGTTTGGGACTGGGGTGTGAACAACTCGACATGGGCGTTGTGCTAAAATATGTAGGTATTTACTAAGCAAATGCCGCCTTTTCTTTTTATATCCCGTGTTGCTCGCACGGCACTCATTTTTTTAACGTTTGCAGCAATTTTCTGCACGCTCTCTCCATTTTCTGCCCAAGCAGCTGGAGTTCCATCAATATTGAGTTATCAAGGTCGTCTCACCGACGCTTCTGGCAACCTTCTCGGCGGGAACGGAACAACATACTATTTCAAATTTTCTCTTTGGAACGCTGCTTCTGGTGGCAGTCAGGTCTGGCCAGTCTCACCAACGTCATATGGCAGCACAGTTCGACACGGGGTATTCAATGTAAATATTGGCGACACGGCAAATGGATATCCAGATACGCTTGATTACGATTTCAGCTCCTCGAATATTTATCTTGAGGTAGGAGTTTCTTCCAATGGCACTTCTTTTGAAACTCTTTCACCTCGTCAGCAAGTTACCTCGGCCGCCTTTGCTCAAGTTGCTGGATCGGTAAATGGTGCAGGCCGCTCATCTATAGGTCAAGCATCAACAACAGTTACATCTGCTTTGAATGGATTCTTTTCTGGACGAACTGCGACGACAACAATTTTCGGAGATAACGCTACTTCAACTTTTGCAGGAGCCATCGATGTCACTCGCGGATTGAATGTAAACTCGTATCTTTTTGGTGCAGGACTTGCTGCCTGCGCTGGATCGGGCGACAAACTTATCTGGGATAATGGGCGTTTCTCATGCGGAGTTGACGCTGGTGGTACTGGAAGTGGTATCACCGCAATCAGGGGTCAGTATTCATCAGCTCAAATCGGCGCTACTCAGACATTTGCTACTTCGTCGGACACAAACATTCAGCTTACTATCACCTCAGCTGGTGATGTTCATACATTTACACCGATTTGGACTGGAACATTGTCTGCGTCACGTGGGGGTACTGGTATTAGTAATCCGTCCGCAGCAGGTGTTTTGGTTGGGTCGTATGCTGGTGGAAGCTACCAGCAAATTGCAACTTCTTCGTTAGGTTTGAGTACTACAGATATTTCAGAAGGTACCAACAAATACTGGTCAAACACACTCTTTGACAACCGTCTCTCAGCTACCACTTCACTACCAAACATCACCACGTTGGCTAACCTCTCCTTGCCTGCAACTCAGTTGACATCCTTCGGTGTTCCTTTCTATACCTACTTCTCAGCCACAACCACTGATGCCTTGACTGAAGGATCAAGCGCGGCACGTAAGTACTACTCAACGTACCTGTTCTCAGGTTCACTTGCAGGAACTACCACTGACGCACTCGCTCAAGGATCAACCAACAAATACTGGTCAAACACTCTCTTCGACAACCGTCTCTCAGCTACCACTTCACTACCAAACATCACCACCCTAGCCAACCTCTCCTTGCCTGCAACCCAGCTTACCTCC
>JBBQVG010000040.1:0-5196 GCA_038211765.1 Minisyncoccia bacterium
CTACTGTCCTCCGACCATGAAAGATTTGGCAGTGAAGGTGAGAAAAGGCCTTCGCAGGATGAAGAGGTCCACATCCATACTCAATGGTTTTTTGGTGAAATCAGGACTGTGGTGTGGAAAGGAGTTGGGTGAAGGTCAGTAGTTCGCCTGAGTTTTCATCTGAGCCTGCTTGAAAACCTTCATCTGATCTTCGTTGGCTTTGCGGGCGGCTTCGGTAAATACTTTATTCTGCTCATCAGCAGAAGCGTGCAGAAGAAAATCCGCAAGACCTTTATACTCCTTGCGTCTCTTATTCGCCCGTGCAAATTCTTCTGCCGCTCTCTGGATTTTTTCTTCTTCGCTATTCAGGAGTAGCATGATACACCCTCCAACAAAAGAATCTCTTGACTCTCCCATTTCATGCTACAATACAGCCACGCCTGCAAGAAAAAGAGTTCGTAACTAATTAAAGAATATGCCTACAAAAAAGTCCCGGAAAGCTGAGGCCTCCGAGATCGCCTCTCCTGCATCCGCAGAAGAAAAGGAATCTCACGACGAAACCGAGGAAAACAAAGAAATAGAGAGCAAGTCCAACAAAAAATCATCGGCAGCTATAGGTGATGCACTCGACGCCATCCGTACCAAGTTCGGAGAAGACAGCATCATGAAGTTGGGTGAAAAGCCCAAGGTCAACGTAAACGCCATCCCTACTGGCTCCATCGGCCTCGATGCCGCACTAGGTATCGGCGGTGTTCCCCGTGGACGTATCATCGAGATCTATGGACCAGAATCCTCTGGCAAGACAACTCTAGCCCTGCACATAGTGGCAGAAGCCCAAAAGAGAGGTGGGATCTGCGCCTATATAGACGCTGAACACGCTATGGATCCTGACTATTCCAAGAAACTTGGGGTGAACATCGACGACCTGCTCATCTCCCAACCAGATGCAGGAGAACAGGCTCTAGAGATCGTCGATAGCCTCATACGCACTGGCAAGATGGACGTAGTGGTCATAGACTCCGTAGCCGCCCTTACACCACGCGCCGAGATCGAAGGAGATATGGGTGCGCATCACATGGGAGCCCAAGCTCGCCTGATGTCACAAGCTCTGCGCAAACTCACCGCCATAGTCGCAAAGTCCAAGACTACTGTCATCTTCATCAACCAGATCCGCATGCAGATCGGGGTGATGTTCGGTAACCCCGAGACCACTACCGGCGGCAAAGCTCTCAAGTTCTATGCCTCTGTTCGTCTCGACATCCGCCGCATCGCTCAGATCAAGAAGGGCGAAGAGATCATGGGTGGTCGCGTACGCGTAAAGGTGGTCAAGAACAAGGTTGCCGCACCATTCAAACAAACCGAGTTCGACCTGATGTACAACGAGGGTATTTCTCAGGAAGGTGAGATCATTGCTCTTGGTGAAAAGATGAATCTCCTATCAAAGTCTGGATCTTCTTACTCTTATGGAGATGTGAAACTCGGCCGTGGTTACGATGCAACACGACAGTTCCTCAAAGAAAACGAAACCGTAAGAAACGAGATACTAGGAAAGATCCGCAAAAATCTGAGTGAGGTGTAGTTGAAAATCCAGCGCAAAAAACACCCGGTAAAAATACTAGTGCAAAACAGGACCCTTGTCGAAAGATCCCTATTGAGAGTACATCTTTACAAGATTCAGAAATGTTGTAGGATATGTTCTGGATACAGGATTCAACGTACATACAAAACCTATGAAAAACTCTGAGAACGCAAAGAGTACTCGTGGCAGTCTAAGAAATACCCCCCGGATCGGGGCCAAAAAAACCTCTGGCGCAGTGGTTATGAACGGCCAGGATGTGCAGACCGCTCATATCAGATCAAGCACCCCCAGTAACTACAACCGCAATTATGACTACGGCGTCTCACTCTATGTAAGGGAGATAGGGCAAATTCCCCTTATTACGACCAAGGATGAGATAGCCCTTGCCGCCAGGATCAAAAAAGGTGACCCGGCTGCCCGAAAACAGTTGATCGAGGCAAACTTGCGCCTGGTGGTCAAGATCGCGCGAGAATATGAGGACTACGGACTTCCTCTACTCGACCTCATCAGTGAAGGCAACCTCGGCCTGATCAAAGCAGTCGCGCGCTTCGACCCAGCAAAGGGTGGAAAGTTCTCGACCTACGGTTCCTGGTGGATCAAACAAGCCGTCAAGCGCGCGCTGGACAATCAGTCAAAGACTATCCGCATCCCCGCGCATGTGGTCGATAAGTTGGCCAAGGCAAGAAAAGTCGAGAGGGCTCTTACATATCTCTTCGGTCGGCAGCCGACTGAAGGTGAAATCGCGGAAGAGATCCATATGGACGCTACTCAGTACCACTTACTTCGACAGGCGGTAATGGCACCCACCTCCCTCCAGACTCCCATTGATGATAACAACGGGATCCTCGAAGATGTCATCAGGGATGACATGACGGAGATCCCAGATCAGGCACTTGGACAAAAAACTGCACTCGTCAACATGATGCAGTTCGTGGACAAGCTGGACCAACGTGAGGCAACTATACTGCATGAACGTTTTGGTCTCGACGGCGAACCAGAGAGGACCCTCGGACAAGTTGGAGAAAAGTTTGGGATCACACGGGAACGCGTCCGCCAGATTCAACGTGACGCCCTAAAAAAGCTTCGCAGAATGATCGAGCGACACGACCGAGTACAAGTCTGAGCAACGTTCGCCCCAACATCGCAGGAGTAACTCCCTGCGATTTTTGTTTACTGTCAAAAGTTGAAAACTGCATTGGGTTTTGCCTTTTTTATGGAAAACGGCTAGAATGCTCCCCATGGCCATCCTAGAATACAGCGAAGTAACAGAGCGCAAATATATCGTCATGGACGGTGCCCCTTACGAGGTCATGTCTTCCCACGTCTTCCGCAAACAACAGCGAAAGCCCGTCAACGCCACCAAGCTCAAGAACCTCATGACTGGCAAAGTTACCGAGTACTCATTTCACCAGTCAGAAAAGATCGAGGAAGCCGAGATCGACAATCGTGAAGTAAAGTACCTCTATAACAATCGCGGAGAATGGTGGTTCTCAGAAGCCAGTGACCCATCAAAGCGTTTCAAAGTCACTGATGAGCAGATGGGTCCCCAGGGCAAGTTTCTCAAACCCAACACTATCGTTACCCAGCTCACCTTCCGAGACCAGCCTATGGGCTTCAAGTTTCCCATCACTGTCGACCTCAAAGTCACCGAAGCTCCACCAAATATCAAAGGAGACACTTCGAGCGGTGGCACCAAAGTCGTCACACTCGAAACTGGCGCAACCATGGACGTCCCCCTTTTCGTAAATGTCGGAGATGTGATCCGTCTCAATACAGAAACAGCTATGTATCGCGAGCGAGTGGGCAAGTAATCAACAAAAAATACCTGGAAGATGGGGCTCAGAGCTAATACTTATCATTAGCTGGCCATACGGTTTTAGCCGATTCCTTCAGGTATTTTTTGTTGATTACTTTTATCGCGCTACGTACGGAAGAAGTCCCATAAATCTTGCACGCTTGACCGCTGTGGCAAGCTGTCTCTGGTACTTGGCTGTGATACCAGTACGATCGCGGTTGATGATACGACCGTGAGGATTGAGAAACTTCTTGAGGATCTCGGTATCCTTGTAGTCGATATACTTGATATTATGCTGACTAAAATAACATTGTTTTTTCATAGTGGTAATTGATTGTGATTAATATTTACTTATTGGATCTTTGTCTTTGCGCTTTAGGATTAAAATGGTATATCGTCGGGATTGATCTCTTCACTCGGATATTCGATGGTGTCTGTAGGAGCCACGGCACCAGTCACAGGGGCATCTTTGGTGTCACCTTTCCCGGGTGTGCCGGCACCGGCTCCAGTTGGGCGATTGCCGAACTGGACGTTCTCGGCCACAATCTCGGTACGATACTTCTTTTCCCCTCCCTGATCCCAAGAACGAGTCTGGAGGCGTCCTTCGACGAGGGCCTGAGATCCTTTCTTGAGATATTGGGCGGCGAGCTCAGCGATACGACCGAAGACTACGATGTTGTGGAACTCGGTAGCATCCTGACGTTGGCCGTCTTTGTTTTTGAAACTACGGTTCGTGGCAATGGCCATGTTGCATACTTTGATGCCAGATGGCAAAGCTTTGAGTTCAGGATCGCGAGTGAGATTTCCAATGAGGGTTACTTTGTTTAGATACATATGTTTATTTCAAAATCCAAAATTTAAAGTTCAAAATTTGTAGTAATTCTGAGTTTAATTTTGCATTTTGCATTTTTAACTTGTAATTGAGCCTATTATACCTCTTTGACCATTTCATCAATACTCTTGTCCATCTCTTCGATGGAAGCAGGGGCGGCACTCTTTTCTTCTACGACCGGTGGAGTGGCAATAACTGCTGGGATAACGATAGGGGCCTTGGCGACGAGCGCTTCAGCGCGCTTTCCCAAGTAGGTGTTTTCCCGAACGGTAGTTATGAGGAGCATGCGGAGGACCGAAGGGACGATCTCGATCGACTTCTTCAATGCTTCGATCTTGTCGGTACTCAACTCAAATTTCACCCAACCGAAGTAAGCTTGGTCATACTTATCGTATGCGCCGGAGACCATTTTCTTGCGCATGGTGTACTCGAGTGGTTGTAGATACGGTGCTTCGTCAGCGACGAGAGTAGCTCCGGCATCTGTGATAATTTTCTTGAGTGACTCGGCTTCTGCCGGAACTTTTTCTTCCGGGATCGAAGTAGCGATCAAGTACCCTATCTCGTAGACCGCAAGGCGGTCATCTTTGCCAACATCATAAATAACGTTCATGGATATGTGCAGTCAGCGACTTGTCCTAATGATAGACAAGACCTTGATTTCTCTCGATACATCCGCCGAAGCTTTTGACCTCCGAAGCTTTCGCAAAGGGGGTCGCAATGGCGGATACACAGGCGAATCTCGAGGAACCAGAGGACTTACTGCGATTAATGTGTAATACCACGAGATTACACGAAGTTGCCCCGCTTTGCAAGATAAGGCTTTGGTGGCCTTGGCAAAGAGGTAGGGTAAGGATAGCCTACCCAGGTTCAAATCCTGATAAAAAAATGTTCAAGAATTGTTCAAAAAATGTTCAAGAATTGTTCAAATTTTGAAGAATCCAGCTATAGACATGAAAATTGCGAAAACTAATGGAATCCATAAAAACATCCAGTCAATTTTACTAAACTCCT
>JBBQVG010000041.1:0-4894 GCA_038211765.1 Minisyncoccia bacterium
AATTGCTGCCGGACTTGGATTCGAACCAAGATGAACGCTTTCAGAGAGCGCTATCCTACCATTAGATGATCCGGCAATGGTCCTAGTAAAATACGCTAAAAATGAAGATTATTCAAGTTATTTAATTAATTGAACACCTCAGGATGACTGCCAATTTTAATAAACTTTATTTCCCCCAAACTATCTTGGATTCGGTACATGAGTAGGAGGTTAGGTGCCAAATGACATTCCCTTACTCCATACAAGTCCCCAGTAAGCATATGATCTCGGTATTTTGAATCTAAACTCCGACCACAAGATAATTCCCTGATCACCTCCCGCAAAGTCCCATCATCATATCTGCCAGATCTCAATAGCCTTTTTCGCATCTTTCTGAAACGACTGGAGAAGACAATTGTGAACATTTAATTTAGTCATATTAACTATTTAGGTATTCAAATGCCTCATCCACGGACGTAAATCTCTTTCCATGTTTTTTGGTCCATTCAAGATCATTGAGGATTCTCCTCTCCTCTGCAGGCGTAAAGCCATTCTCAGTCCTAAACTCCAAAGGTAATGTCTTCCTATTCTTGATCTGGGCAAAAAACATTTTTACTGCAGAGGAAATATCCAATCCAGCCTTCTTGAGAATCTTCTGAACTTCCTGTTTGGTTTTGACATCTACTCTCACTTGAATGGTTGTATTCATACAGTCAGTATAGACAACGTAATGACATTGTCAATGTTTATACTTACTTCGTATTCTTGATTCATGCCGTAGAGATTATAACTACCTAAAACACCACGGTCGGCATCTCTCCAGAGACATCCGGAACTGGAGTCTGTGGCCTGTCGACTACAATCTTTGTAATACCGCCTTTTTCATTCTTGGCAAAAATGCTCTTTGTTTCTATTTTGTTTGGTTCAATCTTGAGCTCTACTGGCACATGTGACTTTGCTCGAACTTTGGAGGCTTTCATAAACTCCGTAAACAATGGATGTGGCGACAGTGGTCGAGCCAGAAATTCTGGATGAAACTGCGTGCCTAGGAAAAATGGATGCTGAGTTTGTGGCAATTCGGCGATTTCCATGAGGGTGCCGTCAGGAGACTTGCCCGAGAAAACCAGACCTCCCTTTTCAATCTGTTCAATGTATTCCGGATTGACCTCATATCGGTGACGGTGGCGCTCCTTGATCACACCTCCATGAATCCAGCCTGCAATACTGTAGGCCTTTTGAGCAATCGAGTTCTTTTGAAGCTTGGCGGGATACTGACCAAGGCGCATGGAACCACCATAGTTCCCTTCGGCAATCTTCTTTTTTTGATCGGGCATGATGTCGATGACCAGATGCGGGGCACGCGGATTGATCTCTGCGGTATGGGCACCCTTGAGGTCGAGGACATTCCTGGCATATTCGATAGTCATGAGCTGCATGCCATAACAAAGTCCGAAGTACGGAATCTTGTTCTCACGAGCGTAGCGAATAACATTGAGTTTGCCTTCTATACCAGACTCACCAAAACCACCAGGAACAATGATGCCGTCGAACTGTCGGAGAGAGGTGTAGTTGGGATTCTTGACTTCAAAGTCGCGCGAGTTGACTGTGTGTATGCGCGCCTTTACTCCGGCCGCATAAGCAGAAAACTTGATAGCTTCCAAGACAGAAATATAGGCGTCTGTCAGAACAAAGTCGCCGGTATTGAAGTACTTTCCGACGATGGCGATGTTGACGGGATGATTGCTGTGATTTTTGATACCACGAGCCATCTTCTTCCATTTATTGAATGATTGGTCGGGCTTTTGAATGGGTAGCTGAAGGACCTCCAAAAGATTCCTACCCAGATGGTCGTGCTCAAAGTTGATCGGCACATCGTAGATACTTTCGATGTCGGGGGCGGAGATCACACGCTTGGTAGGGATATTGCAGGCAATTGCGATCTTTTCTTTACGACGATGATCGAGCTCGGTTTCGGCACGAGCAATGATGATGTCGGTATTCACTCCATACGAAGCCAGCTGCTGGACTGCGTGCTGAGTAGGGCGTGTTTTCATCTCACCTAGCTTGCCCGGTGTAGGCAGGTAACTAACCATAATGAAAGCAACGTCGCTAGGGTGACGCATCTTGAGTACACGCGCAGCTTCGATGAACATCTCGTTTTGGAAATCTCCGACAGTGCCCCCAATCTCCAATATGGAGATGTCGGACTTGTTGACTTTGGCGGCGTGTTCGAAACGACGGACGATCTCGTCACGGACGTGTGGTACTGCTTCTACGCATTTTCCTCCATAACCGAGTGAGCGCTCCTTGTCGATAACATGTTTGTAGACCATGCCACTAGTGATGTAGTCGTCGGCCGTGAGATCACGCCCCAGGAAGCGCTCATAGTTTCCCATGTCCTGGTCAGTCTCCAGGCCCGAGTTCAAAACAAAAACCTCACCGTGCTCAGTGGGGTTCATTGTGCCTGCGTCGACATTCAAATAAGGATCAACTTTGACGAGGTTGATCCTGTAGCCTTTTGCGGTGAGGAGAGTGCCGATGGATGAGGTGGCGATGCCCTTGCCTACGCCCGACATCACACCGCCGATAACGAAGATATATTTGTGGGGGTGGCGTTTCATTCACTCATTTTAGTTGAATGATAGCGGCCTTGTCTACTTGAAATAAGGGGACAAACTGGGGTCAAATGAGGAGAGTTTACGCAAGGGTAGGTCTTGTGTTTGGAAGACTCCCCTCTCTAACACCCTCTCTTTACCGGGTACCTCTCCTTCTCCCAACATCTTCCCTCTTCACCATCCCCACAACCCTTCTTACATGCCGCGCTACATGATGACCAAAGTAATAATGGAGAATAAATAGAACGATCACAAAGATCAGGATACCCAGCAAAATCCAAAGAATATTCCGTATAAGGAAGTCTACAAAAGAATTTGGTGCTTCAACATCGAGCGATGCGTCGCGGACGTTACCAGCACGGTCGAAGGCACGGACGATCACTCGTTGCTTATCCGTAACTGTGAAAGGCACCTGGAAAGGACTCTCTGCTTGCACAAAGACCGGTGAGGCCGTCGAATCTTCACGCTTGTCGATCACACCCACTTCGTAGTGATCCAGACCCGAGAGACTATCGGTAGTAAAGAACGAGACCAAAAGACGGTTGATGACAGCCGCGGAGAGATAGTTGACCGTCGGCCTGAACTCTGCAGGCGGTGTACTATCGATGCGTACGATACGATGGGTGGTACTCCCCCAGACTCCCTGCTTCTGAGCCTTGATATGAAAATACCAGATACCATCTTTGAGATCTGGGTAGGCCTTCAGGGTCTCGTCGGAATCGGAAGTACTGTCAGGTACCGTCGTCGGTTTATTATCCAGCTCATAACTAAAACCACTTACTCCAGCGTCCTTTTCCCAAGAAAAAATTGGACTAGGATTGTTATACCAACGTTCTTCGAATGGGTGTGTTTCGGAAAATACTGTTACACCTTCTGGAGCTTTCGGCACAATGGTGTAGACAGCTCGATTGGAAGCGTAGCCCAGGGGCGAGCCTACTCCATCTTTCAAAAGTACACGCGTCGTATCTCGAACCAATACCTCAGCCCTACCGGTATTTATAGCCCTAAAGGTCATCGAGACGATCAATCCCGAACTTGAAACAATACCGTTTGGTATAGAACCCACAATGTTGACCGTACCTTTGGTATTGTCATAACTCTGTGCTTCGAGCCAGAGACCGATAACAGACTTCCCTGCAGACGGTTGCACAATACTGAGTTTGGTCTGATCAAAATCGAGGTGAAGTTCGATCGTATTCACACTGGTACCTTTTGTATTAATAAACACAGGCACTTCGAATATGGAACCTTCAGTGAAAGTTGCAGATTGCGGTGCAAAGAATATTTCTACTTTTGGAATGAGATCAGAGGCTTTGAGATTGACAACATTTTGAGCTACAGCAAGAACGGGCGACAGCAGGAAAATCGCCGCAGTGGTGCCAGCCAAGGAATTCGAGAACAAGTACGTTAAGTAGTACTTCCTCGTGGCACTCGATCCTTCAGTAAGTGCATCTGTAGTTGTTGCTGAGAAGTAGGTATAGAAAGGAACACCGAAGGAGGTAAGCTGAGTTGCAGGCAAGGAGAGGTTAGCCAAGGTTGTAATGTTTGGTAGTGAAGTGGTGGCTGAGAGAGCATTATCAAACCGAGTCTGATTAAAGTACTTATTTGTTCCCTCAGTAATATCAGTACTACTTAGACCCAATGAAGAGGTGGCAAGTTGCTGCCATCCACCTCCTGAGTACGTGCCGATAAGTAATCCGGCAGCAACTGGGTTCGAAATATCTGTCCCACCTCTCCCCGCTGCCAATGTTCCAGACCAAACCGGAGTGAACGTGTGTACATTTCCATTAGAAGTAATTGATAACTGAATATTCGTATCAGAAGAAGTGGCAAACGTCTGCGAAGAACCTGTTTGGAAAGACGAATACTGGGACCCCAAAGAAGTAATTCCTCCGCCTGCCCCAGCATCAGCTCCACACGAGAATCTTCCATTAATCCATATAAGCTTATCTGATGAACCCGCACAAGCAGAGAGGCCTGCGCCATACAAATACGTACCAACGTCTACTCCACGTGCCAAAGTAAGACCACTCGAGAAAGTAGAAGTCGCCGTCGACTCCCCGACGATAGTAGTCGTTGCAGTACCTCCCACATACAAACCATTATATACAGAGACAAGTTTAGTAGATGCTCTCTGATACTGTTGCAGAGCTGACCAACTGTTGGCTGTAGTGAAATCAAATCCAAATGCACCTGTACCTGAATTGTAGGTAACTGGGGAGGTGCCTGATAATGCGGAGCGTGCCAGTGTGTCAGCGTAGTATTTGTTGGTCGATCCCTGTGCGAGAGCATCAGTTGTC
>JBBQVG010000042.1:0-4761 GCA_038211765.1 Minisyncoccia bacterium
TGTACATAGGTGACGCGCAATTGCTGAGAATAGGTATTATTGATTTTGTTTACATACTGATCGAATGTGTCAGCAGGAAAAGTTCCCCAAACAGTGATGGCAGGCAATTGCGTGCTACTATCCTGACCCTTGAATCTAGCAAAGGCAATAACCCCCCCGATGATGAAGACAATAAATATTGAAATGACTATAAGTTGAAATTTGCTCATGTTCTTATGAAAACTAACCCGTAATGGTGGTCGCCGGCACTAAACTCCTGATCAAGCTTGAAGCCTGTCTTTTCAAAGAGTGCCAGAGCCTTGGGTGCAGGAAATACATTTGGAGGCGTCATGGGACCAGCGGCACTCCAATCTACTACGAGTACTTTGCCGCCAGGTTTGAGGATGCGCTTTATCTCCAGACAAAAATCATCTGGTTTCTCTACCTGAAAGAGGACATTTGAGGCGATGACTCGGTCGGCGATGGCTTCACGAAGCTTGGTACCGCCGATCTTTTCGGCATTTCCCCAAACAACTTCGATATTGCGAACCCCTTGTGTTCCTGCATGGGAACGCAGACGTTCTAGTAGATCTTTCTGTACATCTACAGCATAGACTCTTCCATCCGCGCCAACGGCTCTAGCGGCTTCGATGGTATAGAATCCTGAACCAGCCCCGAGGTCGACAACTCTCATTCCGTGGTTTAGGCCTAGTTTGGCCAAATTTGCTGAAGGATCTGAGAACATGGTCTTATTTTACCATGAATAAAAAACGGGTCCCATCCATACTGGGGACAAAAGGAATGTAGACAAGTGCTATACTAATACCACTATAAATAGTACCCGCCTATGAAACATATAATCTTTGTAAGAGAAACAGTTCTGTCTTTGTTAGTATTATTTTTATCTATGATACCGATTGCGTCCACACACGCAGCTGGTTTCAAAAATATCAATGATGTATCGGACAAGTTTATCAATCTGGGAAACACGTTCCTCCAGTTACTTATAGCCTTTGCCTTTATTTGGATAGTTTTCAATGTTGTCCGTTACCTCATCGTCGGAGCTGATAGTGAAGATAAACGCAAGACAGCCAAACAAGCCATCGTCTGGGGAGTGATCGGACTGGCTATCATCCTATCCATCTGGGGTATCGTGAACGTAGTGATCAAAACCTTTGTATTCGACAACAACACAGCACCTACCAGTCAGTTTCCTTGTATACCCAAGAGAGGCACTGTTGGTTGCCCTCCTGCATCAGTAAATAGTGGAGGAAACGGGAGTTTTGTTCCAGGTCCACCACCTGCCCAAAACGGCAATCTTGGAGAAGATTCCGCCAATTATTACAACCAGCGATTTTTGGGGGGAAGCAACCCTTAGTTTTTCTGATCCACTACTCTAGAGGTGAATATCTATAGACAAATGAGCGATGCCAGTTCATCTCCTTCGCGAAGTTTCATGACGCGTACACCTTGGGTGGCGCGAGAGAGTGCGGGGATTTCTTTGATATCGACGCGGATAACCTGAGATTTCTTGGACATGGCAACGATCTCCTCATGATCATCTGTCACTACCTGTGCAGCCATGAGAGGTCCTGTCTTTGGGGTGACATTCATAGTAAGTATGCCTGAACCGCCGCGGTTTTGTACTTTGTATTCAGAAAGTTTGGTCTTTTTGCCATAGCCATTTGCACCCATAACAAAGAGTGCAGGGTTCTTGGCATCCTTGGAAACAATGTCGGCAGAGATCACAAAGTCGGCTGAGGTCTTCTTTTTTGTATCTGTCTCAGTAAGGCGGATAACCCGAACTCCGGCGGCATTGCGTCCCATCTCGCGTACATCTGCTGCTTCAAAGCGAATGGACTGGCCTTCCTTGGTGGCAATGACCACTTCATCCTTGGCATCCACAAATGAGGCCGAAATAAGCTCATCACCCTGATCCAGAGTGATAGCAATGAGACCCGAACGACGTACGTCCTTGAAATGTTTTGCTGAAGATTTCTTGCCTGTGCCATTTTTTGTGACCATCATCAGGCATAGATTGTCAGCCTCTTTTTTGTTCTTTGGCATAGGCAAGATAGAAGTGACTTTTTCGCCATCTGCAAGAGACAAGAAGTTCATGATGGACTTGCCGCGCGTTGCACGTTTGCCTTCTGGGATATCGTACATCTTGATCTGGTATGCCTTGCCTTTGTCTGTAAAGAAAAGAAGGTCGTTGTGCGTAGTGGCAAAAATAAGATGAGAAATGAAATCCTCCTCCTTGGTATCGAGATCTACTACACCTACACCTCCCCTCTTTTGCTTTCTGTATTCGTCTGGGTTTGTGCGCTTGATATAGCCACCCTTAGTAAGGACAAGCACTGATTCCTCATCGGCGATGAGATCCTCGGGGTTGAACTCTTTGACACTATGCTTCACTATGCGTGTACGACGATCATCTCCGTACTTGGTTTTGATCTCGGTGAGTTCGGTTTTGATGATGGTGCGCACGCGCTTTTCACTACCGAGAATACCCTTGAGATCTTCTATCATGGCCTGGACTTCCTTGAGCTCATCGAGGATCTTTTTGCGCTCCAGTCCGGCCAGTTTCTGGAGACGCATCTCGAGAATAGCTGTGGCTTGTTTGTCTGAGAACTTGAATTTCTTCATCAAACCAGCATGAGCTTCCTGTACATCCTTGGATGCACGGATGAGGGTAATGATCTCGTCTATGTGGTCGAGTGCTTTTTTGAGGCCAAGGAGAATATGCTCGCGGGCTTCGGCGGCATTGAGGTCGAACTGAGTGCGACGACGGACGACTTCGATACGATGGATCACAAACTCCTGAAGAATGGACTTGAGTGACAATGTCTGTGGCACGCCATGAACCAGCGCCACAGTGTTCATGTGGAAAGTTTCTTCTAGTTGGGTGTGCTTGTAGATGAGATTCAAAACCTTTTCGGGATATGAACCTTGCTTGAGATCTATCACAATGCGCATCTGCTTGTCTGACTCGTCACGGAGAGCTTTGACGCCCTCAACGATCTTTTCGCGAACCAGGTCGGCGATGCGGATAATAAGCTCGCTCTTGTTCACACGGAATGGGATGGAGCTAATGATGATCTGGTACATTCCTTTCTTGTCTTCGGTGATCTCGGCCTCACCGCGTACAGTCATACCTCCACGACCTGTAGCGTAGGCGTGGTGGATGTCTTTTTCACCGTACACGACAGCACCAAGTGGAAAGTCTGGGCCCTTGATAAATCCGAAGAGATCTTCGGCGGTAGCCCCTGGGTTGTCTATGAGATGGACAGTACCGTCTACAACCTCGCGCAAGTTGTGAGGAGCGATGTTGGTGGCCATGCCGACTGCAATACCTAGTGTTCCATTCAAGAGAAGATTTGGGACAGCTGTAGGCAGGACTGACGGCTCTTTTTTGGTACCATCGTAGTTGGGATGAAAGTCTACGGTTTCTTTGTCTATGTCTCGCAAAAGTTCGGCTGTGATACGTGCCATCTTTGCTTCGGTATAACGCATAGCAGCAGCTGGATCGCCGTCGACAGTACCAAAGTTTCCTTGACCGTGGATGAGAGGGTAACGCATGGTAAAGTCCTGAGCCATCTTGACCAAGGATTCGTAGATAGCAGCGTCACCGTGGGGATGATAATCTCCCATCGCTGCCGAAACAGGCACTGCGGATTTTCGGAACTTGGCTGAGAATGTCAGTCCATGCTGGTGCATAGCGTAGAGGATGCGACGGTGTACAGGCTTGAGTCCATCACGAACATCTGGGAGGGCACGGTCAGTGATAACCGACATGGCGTAGTCGAGAAATGACTCGCGCATTTCGGTCGAAATACTGCGCGAAATAACACCGCTACCTACGCGAGTAACTGCACCTTCAGCCGAAGGTTTTGCATTCTCATTTTCATTCGATCTGTCGTTCTTCTTGGCCATGGATTAGGGACAAAATTAAAAAGAGGTTCAAGCTCTTTGATGTAGTAAGTATAGCAAAAAACGTCACGAAAAGCGAGTGCTTGTGGAGGTGTCACCTACACAAGTATCTCCACAAATATTAGTTATTTCCCGCCCTCACTTCTACACTTTTGTATTCAACCTTCTTCGGAGAAAAAATCATGTCTCTGATACCACCAAAGAAGTCACCAACAGCAGCTGTAAGGTTCTGAGCAGGTGTCTGCGCGTTGGAAACAACCTTAGCCAATGCACCCGTAGCGTCTGAACCCACTGAGGTGAAGGAGGCTATCCAAAATGCAAAAATAATAGCTGTGGTTCCTAGTGATGACCATAAAGCAATATGCCTACGAACATGCACAGGCTTGTTACGTAGATGTTCGAGATATGATGATGCTGACATATGGTAAGTTTACAATTAAAAATGAAAAATTCAAAGCTACCTCATTGTACTTACCTTCCCCCTCGTCAGTGGTCCGAATATCCCACTCGCTGGCGTGATCTTGTTCGCCACCTGGAACTTGATGAGGGCCACTTTTGTAGCAGGACCAAAGTAGGTTGATTCTTTGCCTGGTGAGCCGGTACCAGTTGAAGCTACGCGGAATGGATATGTCGCCTGCCCCGAGCTTGTCGAGGGGTGGTTGTTGAGGAAGACTTGGAGTGCTTTGACATCTGCACCGGTTGATCCTAATGGGAGGGTACGAGAGAAGAGAGTGGAAGGTGGAGAGTAGAAGGAAGAAGGAACAGCAGTGGTACAGCTCTTTGTTGAGTTTGTGCGTGCTGTGGTGTATTTGACTACTGCTGCTTTCGTAAGTGGACCATAGTAGCCAGTGA
>JBBQVG010000043.1:0-4615 GCA_038211765.1 Minisyncoccia bacterium
TAGTGCGACTGTGATGTGGACTACAAATGAGAGTTCAGATACTCAGGTTGAATACGGTTTGGTTCCTACATATGGAAATGTTAGCGCAATAAATTCTGTTGTAGTGACTCAGCACTCGACGGTTTTGCCCGACTTGCAACCAAACAGCACATATCATTTTCGAGTAAAATCAAAAGATGCGGCAAACAATTTGGCTAGTAGCACAGACTCAACGTTTGTTACTCTTGCTGTTCCGTCTCCGCCAGTAGTAGATACGACACCGCCAGTAGACATAACACCGCCTGTCATAAGAGATCTTACGATTACAAACACTTCATCATCTATCATTGCAGATTGGACTACGGACGAGCCTGCTACAAGTAAAATCTTTGCACGTCAGCAAGCAGTTTCCGGTCCTTATGCCGAGGGATCCGATGACGCTCTTACTACGGCCCATCATGTGGAGCTTATAAACCTCAACAATTCTCTCCCGTACGATGTCTATGTTTCCTCGGATGATGCCTTGCAGAACCATGTAGAAAGTCCGTTGCAGGTAGTAGAGCTTCCTGGGGTGTAACGGGGATTTCTTTGATGGATTCTTAACCTGCGAGCAGGTAATGGTATTTGTCGGGGCGCCGAGAATCGAACTCGGACCTCACGCACCCGAAGCGTGTATACTACCACTATACTACGCCCCGATCTGATGAGATTATCAATTTTTTGTGGGGCAGTCTACTTTATGGGGTACGGATCATTTGTGGACCTATGGGGAATCGGACCCCAGCTTCGTCCATGCCATGGACGCGTAATACCATTTTACTATAGGCCCATCTGTGCAGAATGTAGACAGCTTACTTTATTTTTCTAAAATGCTCAAATCAATTTGCAGTATGGTTGACAAGCATACATAATAAACGTACAGTGTAAATATGAAAATAGTATCAATAACCCTATGGCTTATCTCGGGTGCACTCATCCTGCCATTTGTCTTTGTGGCAGGACTGATTTACCCATTGTGGAGTGAGTGGGGCGAAGAGTTCAACTAATATGAAATTTATCTCCTTTATTCTCTGGCTTGTTGCGGCGGTGGTTGTTCTACCATCAGTCTTTATTGCGTTCACCATTCATCCGATGTGGCTCAAGTGGGGTGAGCATTTCTAAGTAAAAGTCCAATTTACAAGCCAAAAAGTAAGCTTTTCTTGATGGACTTTCGACTTTGTGGACTGTAAACTACCGTCATGGAAAATGAATCACTGGCTACGAACCCGTCTGCACTGCATCCGACTCAGTTCATCATTTTTGGTATCACCGGAGATCTGGCCAGTCGCAAACTTTTGCCTGCGCTTTTGACTTTGTATTCAAAGAAACTTCTTCCCCCGAGATTTTCGATCATTGGTTTTTCGCGACGTTCATTCAATCGTGAAGAATTCCGCGAATATATCCGCGATCGTCTGAAGGTTCGTCCGGGGGAATTTAGAGAAGAAGAGATAAAACATTTTTTTGACCATCTGACCTATGAACAGGGGATGTTCGATGATCCTCGGGCTTACAGTCGGCTCGCTGAGCGTCTGAAAGGGACCGATGATCGGTGGGGTCAATGTTCGAACAAACTTTTTCACCTGTCGGTGCCGCCCAATCTCTATGAAGGACTTCTCAACCAGCTCGCCGCTTCCGGCCTTTCTGAACCATGCGCCGACGATACGGGCTGGACGCGTGTTCTCATCGAAAAACCTTTTGGCAGTGACATCGAAACTGCACGTGCCCTAGATAAACTCCTGGGCAAACTCTTCAAGGAAGAACAGATTTTTCGTATTGATCATTATCTTGCCAAAGAAGCCTTGCAAAATATCCTTGCTTTTCGTTTCGCCAATTCCATCTTTGAGCCTATCTGGAGTAGGGAGTATATCGACAAGATCCATATCAAACTTTTTGAGAAAGCCGGCATGGAAGGTCGCGGAGCATTCTATGATCCTATCGGAGCACTCAAAGATGTGGGACAAAATCACATGCTCCAGATGCTTGCTCTGGTTACCATGGACAAACCACGAAATTTCACCGCGCCGCTTATCCGCAAAGAACGCTCCAAGATACTTTCCAAACTAAAGGCCGCTTCTTCACGTTCGCTTTCGGGCGTTGCTGTCAAAGGGCAGTATTCGGATTACACATCAGAGATCGGTGTAAAAGCCCATTCCGAAACAGAAACATATTTTCGCCTGAAGGCTATGATCAACTCCCCTCGCTGGAAAGGTGTATCTATCTATCTCGAAAGTGGCAAAGGCTTTGCCGAATCAAAAGCAGAGATCGACGTATATTTCAAGACTGGTAAGAAAGACGATGTTCCCAACATTCTAACCTTCCGCATACAACCAGATGAGGGTATCAAGATCCGCTTCCTGGTCAAACATCCGGGATATGGTTTTAGTACCGAGCCGAAGGTACTCAAGTTCAAATACGCCGACGTGCAGTCATTCCAGGATATTCCCGATGACTATGAACGTCTGATCCATGATGCTATCGTTGGTGACCAGACACTTTTTGCCTCAACAGAAGAGATCATGGCTTCATGGAAGTTCGTGACTGAACTTCTCAAGGGCTGGTCTGAACTACCACTGTTAAAATACCAAAGGGGAGTAAAGGAGATAGAGTAGGAGAAGGGAGGAGGGGTAGAACTCACTCCAACGGAATTTGCATAATAGTAGGTTCGGTCTTTTGTTTGATGATAGGCAAAGCAAACGAAAAAGTACTGCCTTTGCCAGCACCAGCAGAGTCCGCCCAGGTCCTACCATTGTGACGCGCGATCACTTGTTTGGAGATGAAGAGGCCGATACCCATGCCCTCGGTGTCTGCTAATCGTGCTTGTTTGCCGCGATAGAACTTACTAAAGAGCAGAGAAAGCTCTTCTTTGGTGATGCCGAGACCCTGGTCTTTGACACTAAAAATTACTTCCTTTTGGTTTTGGGTGATGGAAACTGTCACAATACTATTGATTGGAGTGTAGTGAATGGCATTTTCAATAAAAGTCTGAATGACAAACTTGAGTCGCCCGATATCGAAGAGTGCATAGGCGGTTCCGGAATACTCTTTGACTATTTTGACCTTGCGTGAGTCGGCAACCGAAGTCAAAGCAAATATTAGCTCATCTACACACTCGGTCATGTTGTTCTTCTTGAGGTCGTACCCGTAGCCTTTGTTTTCTGCTTCGGAGACGTTCATGAGAAGAGAGGTCAGTTCAACTAGTTTCGTATTGGCAGTTTCAATAAAACTGATTTGATTTTTGTCCTCTTCATTGAGGTTAGACTTTGAAAGATTTTCAGCTGCCCATTTGATGTGAGTAAGTGGTGTGCGAAATTTGTGAGTGACAACAGTGATAAATTCGTACTTAAGTAGTTCATCCTCGCGTAGTTTTTTCCAGACAAAAACGCCGATACCGACCGCAATGGTGGCTGATAAAAAGGGAATTATCCAAATAGGGAAATTCGAGTAAACCTGTCGTACCAGCCTATCAGAATAGTTGAACAACAGGAGGAAGCTGCAGATGGTCGCGATCGCTACACCATAGAGTGAGGCCTTGCGGGCGATGATCCTGACATCGGTAAGATCATAGGTGATGATGCCATATACAAGCGGTATACAGTAGACAGGTACAAATAACATCCCCCAGAGAGGGTCTATAGGTATATTGAAGATAAGGAAAAGAGGAAAAAGTCCGAGCAGGTAGCCAATAACGATAGTGGCACCAAAGAATTTTGCACGATTGCGTTCGATAGCGTTGGGATTTTTTACGGCGCCCCAAAATAGTTCTACGGCCATATAGATGGGTATGAGTACATCAAAGATGAGACGCATCAGCCAATGAAGTGATCCTGGAACATAGTAGTTGGGAAAATACATTTTTGGAACTGAGTCCAATAGGAAAGTGTCAGGGAAAAGAGAAAAGAAAATAACGAACCCAATCCCAAGTGCGTAAATAGTGTAGATAACATAGCGCCTCTCGATGTCCTTTTTTAGGACAATAAGGACCGCGTGAACATTGAAAACCACGATAAAAATCACACTCATATTGAACATAAGGACGGTACGGGAGAGGTGTGGGTCAACGATGTTTGTTCCGATCAGGTGGGAAAAGCAAAAGACAGCTACGGCGATGTTTATTAGAGCTATAGTGATATTGACCTTGGCCTTGCGGTTGTTGACGAGGATGAAAATAGCAACGACTACAGCCACTGTACCGGAAATGATGGCTCCTACGTTATGAATGATCAATAAGACGTTGCTTTCCATGAAAATATTGTAGCATTTTTTGCTCTGTACGTTGTAAACAGCTTTATTAGTATAGAGGGCTATACACTTGTTTTTTCTCGCGTGTTATCCTGTGTTAACCATTACAATAATTTACGATATTTTATATGAATTTTTTTATCAAACAATTACTCAAGAACAAACTCAAAGGCGTGCCCGAAGACCAGATCGAGCTGTTCGTAACTCTTGTCGAAAAAAATCCTGATTTCTTCCAACAGATCGCAAGTGAGATCAAGGCAAAGACTGATGCTGGTATCGCACAGGAAGCTGCGGCCATGGAAGTGATGAAAAAGCATGAAGTGAAACTGAGGGAAATCATGGGGAAGTAGTCCAATCC
>JBBQVG010000044.1:0-4461 GCA_038211765.1 Minisyncoccia bacterium
CCACAGTAACCTTTAGTGACACTACTCCAGCTGAAGATGGAGATATATACGTACTCAGATTGACTGCATCAGACACACAATTTTCATCAACAGCAGATGTGAGCGTAAGAGTGTTTCCTACAGGAACAGTAGTAAACCTGCCTCCAGTCGCCTCTATCTCAGCCACACCCTTTACAGGCAACGCACCACTCACGGTCTCTTTTGGTAGCACAGGTTCGGCAGATTCGGATGGTACCATCGCCTCATATTCATGGAGCTTTGGTGACGGAGGGACCGCAACTGGTGCTACAGCATCACATACATATAGTGCCAATGGTTCCTACACTGCCACACTCACTGTTACCGACAACAAAGGGGACAGTGGTTCTGCTACAAAGAATATTTATGTAACTTCTGCAGCTGCCGACTCTACTCCACCTTCGGTAACCAATACGATGACCAGTTCATCACTTGCTGCCGGTACAACCAATATCTCAGTTACTTTCAGAACAAATGAAGTGGCAACCTGTAAGTACGCAACGACAGCGGGCACCTCGTTTGCTTCAATGACAAATACTGCAAATGGTGCTGGTACTCAAAATCATACGGTAGCAGTCACAGGACTCACCAATGGCACTTCATATAATTATTACATTCGCTGTCAGGATGCGGTTGGCAATACAAACTTATCGGATAGTAGCATTTCCTTTAATGTGAAAAATGAAGGCATAGTTGCCGCTGGGTTCAAGGTGATCAACAGTAGTGACAACACACTCCTCGAGTTTCCAACGAAATCACTATACAGTGGATATGTAAATTTCAGACCTGGTGACGGTGAAACGGTGGATATTTATCCTCCGCGCTTTAGTTGGAGATATAGGCCTCAAACATTTCAGGAAGCTAGCAATTGTCAAAACACATTTCCTTGTACCGGATGGGTACCGTATAAGTTCGTATTCCAGGTTGATAACAACGCAGATTTTTCTAGCCCTCTTCTCAATGTAACCACACTATCAAATGCATACAACTTTATTGATGATAACCTTTTTGCACCAGGAGGAACGTATTATTGGAGAGTAGGATATATCGCCCCAAAGAATGTCAGTGCAATCGATCTCACCGATGAAGTCTTGAAGGCTAATGGTTCTGGGATAAATGCTTTAAACAGTTCAAGTTACGTTAACACTTCCATACAGTGGACACTTGCAGATGATAGCTGGGCCGTTTCGCCGTACACATGGTCTCAGACAAGAATCTTCAAAGTTTCTTCTGGAGCTACAGCGTGGGACAGAGGAATGCTCGGAGACCCGACCAAAATGGCAGTGATGTTAGACCGGCACCCTCATATTCTCTTTAGTACTGTACCCGGGGCTACCAATAACAGGGATGATATGTATACATGGATTACGAGCCGCGAAGTTGGTCCGTGGTCAGATCTGAAAAACAGTGCCGAAAAACTTTTGAGTTGGCAGGGATGGCCAGAGAGCGACCCAACAGTCCCTCAGTTTTACCCATGGGAGTTTACAGCCGACTACACTGTAGATACTTTGATTACAAAAATACGTGCACGAGGAATTGATGTTCCCGAGGGTGCCGGACTTGATTATATCAATGACGTAATTCTCCTAGATAATACTTTAGCAAATACAACACTCCCAACTTTTGCCTATAAGGATGTCGCCATTGTAGCCAGCACTACATTTACAGGCTCAATACCGCCTATGTCCGCCTATAAATTCATTGCTGGTACGTACCCTATTCAGTATATTTCGCTGACCAATGTAGAAATTGCCAATTACCAGTATTATGTAAATGTCCTGGCAAATGTACATAATTATCAGGAACTTAAAGATCCTAGTGGGCGGATGGTGGCACAAAGAGCCGTCAGCTGGATCAATCGAAAACTGCTCGAGATGGGTGATGCTGCCCCTGCTCGTGACCCAGCTTTTACTTACGTTCTTGATCCTGGATCTCCTGCGGTTTGGGCTGGATATATGAACAAGGCGCTTTATGTAGCAGAACTTGGATAGATATTGAAAAGAAAAACATGCAAGGGGCTCTCACACGGCTGGCTGAATTTTGGATATCGTACAGACTACCTCACGGCCCACCATTATGGATCGCTGATACTCAGGTGTATGGCAATGAAGCTATCATGCCCACCTTTGGGTATGGCTATGATTGGCTTTACGAACTCATGGATGCTACACAGCGCGCTAAGGTTCGCAAAGCTATTGAGTTATATTTGGCACGAAAGAGTGGAGTCTTCGGGGGAACAATGGATGGTTCGACACCTGAATATCCAACAATCTATACTCTAGCTGCGTATTCACCATACATGATCAGTAGTTCTCATCAGTTTGTTGAAACTAGTCATGGGATCATGCCTGCACTGGCTATATATGACGAAAGTCAGGTTGGGCGGGACTATTTTGATTTTAGTGTGAACTCTATTATTGCAAATCCGTATCTTTTCCCGGGCGGCAGTGCTGAAGGACCACAAAACCAGGGAGGATACAATGGAGCCATCGTTTACACCCTTCAGGATACACTTCTCCTTCAGACTATGTTTTATCCAGAAGTGAGTTTCAACCAGAATCCTTTTTGGAAAAATAATGCATCCTGGTGGAGTGGCACTAAACCTGTAGGTTTTACTCAACTCAAGGATCCGTGGGGAGATGGTGGAGCTGGTCGTCAAAACGTCATTGCAAAAATGGACTATGGACGAAACCTTGCTTACTTCCTTGGCGATAGTAATCTCTATAAACATTATGAATCAGAGGATCCGTATACAGGTACTCGTGACCGGACTGATATATTTTACAATTTCCCCATCCAGTACTATGCAGCAAAGGGTTTGAAAGGATTCAAAATTCCTAACCAGACAACGGACCAGAGACTTTCACGGATTTTCCCTCATGATGGATGGGTAACAGCATGCTCTGCTCCTTCAAATACACCTTCATGTTTCAAGGGGGTGGGATTCGACTTCAAAGCTTCACCTAATAGTGGACTCGGAAATGGTCCAAACACTCATGCAAATTACGCTGGTCTCTCGTACGAGTTGTGGGCATATGGTGCACAACTTACTGACGCCGGAGAAGATAACTTGAATACAGGAGTTTCAAAGTTTTCTGAAGACCATTACACTATACTTGTCGACGGTCTCGGTCAATGGCAAACTCAGTACGCTGTAAGTGAACCATTCTATAGTAGATTGACTGCTTACTCCGCCAAGCCAGATTACGTCTACTTTGCTGCGGATGCTACCAATGCATATCCTCGAAAGACAGATTATGCCGCTGGATCTGCGGGCGGATATGACTACATCGAAGCTCCCCTGAAACACCTACAAAAAGTGCAGCGTCATTTTCTCTTCGTAAAAAATAAATACTTCGTTGTATTTGATGATCTGCAAGCTTCGAAACCGTCCACATTCTCATCTCTCTATCATGTCCCATGGCTCTATGGAGATTTGGATCTCACCAACAAAACAACTTCCCAAACAGACACACTTAGTCTGGATAAGAGTACAGCCTCTTTTGTCTACACTAGTAGCAATGTTCCTCCTTACGATATATATTTTGACGTTCAACGACCGACATTCTCGAAAGTACAGGTGCCAGTAAAGGTCCAGGTGATCAATGCCCCATCAACTATACGTATAGATGATATGAAAGGGGATACTCCGGGGAATAATACCCATACCAACCCCATACCCCATAGCCACTATGCGTGGGTTGACGGAGTATTCAAGCTCATTGTTGGTCTCAAAGATTGGATAAGTTCACGATCGACATATCACCGAGCTCATTCGCTTTGGTTCTCGAACGCAACACCGTCGACGAACTTCCACTTCATGACAGTGATCTATCCAGAAAATCCTGTTGACGTTACAGCCAACAAGCATCCAACTATCACCCGCATCGACGACTTCACTGCTCGGGTGACCAATACTGACGGCACAGTGGACGTGATCTCCTTCGACCCAGTCACAGCCCCGAGCGACACCACCATCCTCGTCGACCTATCTGACCTCACTCCACTTCCAGTAGTAGACGACGTCACTGGTACTACAGTCACCTCAGTCCCATATGTCCCCCCAACAACACAACCAACCAATGGGCTCTGCTCCACCACAGTAGTTAACTCCTGCACCTCAGGAACCTTCTCTGACATCACTGACAGCTCTACGAATCATCTCTGGTCCTGTCTAGGTTTAAACGATGGAACAAACGCTTCATGCTCTCTGCCGATAGGCACCACCCCCGACATCACATCCCCCAACATCACATCCGTCACCCACGACACCATCAGTACCTCCTCTGCCCACATCACCTGGACAACCAACGAACCAGCATACTCCCAAGTAGAGTATGGTCTCACCGCTCCAGTAAATGGAATAGGAGGCTACGGAAGCAAAACAGCCTCAACCTCTCTCACCCAAGCACCCTCCTTCACACTCTCTCTACCTACCCCAGG
>JBBQVG010000045.1:0-4345 GCA_038211765.1 Minisyncoccia bacterium
TACGTATCCCATTCCATTCCAGGGATTGATAACGTCCCTACTCCGTTAGTTGTTGTCGTAGAAATGTATTTGTAGAGATCATCACCAATCTTTTTGGAACCCTGGAGATTGAAGTCGAAGTTACTCACTGGTAAACAGAGAGGGGTAACGCTCGAGAAACTTATCGAGCCCAGAAGATCAATGGCAAAACTAACTTGCGTAACCTGTTGCACGAGTACGGTTGCATCGCTCTTTTTGGGAAAAGGGTTGGCTGGCGCGTTCGGTGGATAAGTGCGGTCGGTAGAGTAGCCATTTTTTGTGACAGTGATGCGATATGCGTTCGTACCCGGGGGGAGATCTACGAGCTGGAGCTTGCCATTTACATCAGTGATGTCGTCAATAACGATGGTGGTAGTTGTAGCGACATTGACCACATGAACATCTGCATCTTCGATAGGTTGGCCGCTCGCATCGAAAACTCGGATGAATAGCGCGCCATTGGTTGATGCCGTCTCCAAGTTTTTCGGTGCAACTTGTCCGGCTAGTGTAATAGGCTGCATATTTCTGCAACCGCTACAGGAAACTGTCACCTCTACCAGCTTGTTATCTGCAGGAGAAAGGTCGTTGGGAGTTCCGCCGATAGTGCCATCAAAAGCCAAATCAACGTTGCGAACAATAGTAGTGACGCTAAATTGTACTCCTCCTCGAGTCAGATTTTGTGTGTGCTGAATCTTGCCAACAGGTATACTGCCCACAATACCGACGTCAGCGTATGGCATATTTCGTGCCACCTCGAATTGTTCATTGGCAAGGCTCACGGCCAAGACTCGGTACTGACCAAGATCGATAAGTTTGAAAAGTCCTATATATGCATTGTATGCCGCAAGTGCAATAACCAAAAATACGGCGGCGCCGACTATAACCTCCACAAGAGTAAAGGCGCGATTCTTCATATTGCATTGACGAGTGAGTACATCGGCGTGATCATGGCTATAGCAAAGAAGGCTACTCCTGCCGCAATGATGACCATGAGGACAGGCTCAATAACTGTAGACATATCCTTGGTCTTTTGTTCGACATCTTCCTCGTAATATTTCGCTACTCCGAGGAGCATCTCTGCAGTCTTGCCCGTCTCTTCTCCCACATTCATCATCTCCGAGAAAAATACAGGGTAGAGCTTTATATTTTCACCAAAGACGTCTGACATGGGCTTACCTTTCTTGATAGCTTCACTGGCTCGCAAAAGAATATCTCGGAAATAGACATTTTGAATGACATCAGCAGTGATAGTTACAGACTCGAGCACATTGACTCCGGCATTCAAAAGTGAAGAAAGGGTACGTGACGTACGGGCGGTATTGACTTCTTGCACCAAAAGACCGATAAGAGGGATTTTGAGAATGAGAGAATGAACCACTCTCTTACCCGCTGGTTTACGTGCAGCTGCTGTCAGAATAAACCCTATGACGATGACTGCCAGAAGAACCCAGAGTCCTTGATGTTGGAGAACATTGCTGATACCGAGCACTATGCGCGTCGGCAGAGGCAACTCGACATTGAGCTCGGTAAATGTCTTCATAAGAGTGGGGATCACGAAGATGAACATCAGTATGGCAATAATAATCATTACGCAGATGATCACTGCCGGATAGATGAGGGCGCCTTTGATGCGGCGCTCCAGGGCATAAGCGCGATCAAGCTGAATTCCTACAGCCTTCAGGGAATCAGCAAGAGTTCCGCTCTGTTCTCCGGCATGAACCATGGAAATGAAGATCGGGGCAAAAACTTTGGTATGTTTTCCCAGAGCTTCGGCAAAAGTAGTGCCCATGTTGATATCTTCCATAACTGCCAAAAGGACTTCTTTGAATTTTTTGTTTCGCGACTGACGCTCTAGCACAGACAGGGCGCGTGAAAGTGGTAGACCAGCCTCCAACATCGAGCCTAGATTTCGGGCAAAGTTTACTTTCTCGATGGCCTTGACCTTCCCTCCGAACGAAACTCCCGATAGTTTCAGATGAAAACGTCCTTCCTTTTTTTCGGAAGCAGTGAGGATCTCATCACCGCTTTCCTTTATCATGCGGTACAGCTCATAGCGATCCTGAGCGTCCCGTTCCGCTGAGTAGGTTTCGCCGCTGGACTTTTTTGCTTTAAATTTGAAATGTGGCATGAAAATAATTTTAACTACTCGGTAACTACTCGTAGCACTTCTTCGATGGTAGTCTTCCCTTCTACACACTTATAAATACCGTCTTCGAGCATAGTAAGCATTCCTTCGGCTACTGCCTGCTTTTCTATTTCATCCGAGGTGGAACCTTTCATGATGAGCTCTTTGATACCCAAACTCATCTTCAAGATCTCATGGATACCGACGCGGCCCTTGAAAGCATTTTCCTTGTCCGCTTCGACGGGTCTCCAAAATGTAACTGTATCCCAAGTATCTTTTTCCTGAACGACTTTGTCTGCCTTGAGTGCAGTCATGACCTTGTCCAGATTGACGATCTTTTTGAGCTGGTCAAACTCAGCCGGTGAGAGTTTGTAAGATTCTTTGGCATCAGTCAGTTCGCGGACTAGACGCTGACCGATGACGACGTTGATAGTTGAAACCAAAAGGAATGGCTCTACTTTCATATCTATAAGACGCGGGATCGCACCTGCAGCTGAGTTGGTGTGCAAGGTCGAGAGTACAACGTGACCGGTCAGTGCAGCGTTGACCGCAAGTGCCGCAGTTTCTGTGTCGCGGATTTCTCCCACCATAATAATATCGGGGTCCTGACGAACCAGAGTGCGAATCCCCTGCGCAAATGTAAAGCCTATCTCTGGTCGTACCTGAGTCTGATTGATGCGAGCCATCTGATATTCGATAGGGTCTTCGATAGTAGAAATATTCACATCGTTCGTATTCAAAAGATCAAGCATAGTGTAGAGAGTAGTAGTTTTGCCCGAACCTGTCGGACCGGTAGTAAGGATCATGCCCGTTGCCTGGTTGAGTGCGTGGTGGATGCGCTCCAACCCATCACCATGAAAATTCAAATACTCCAACGTGAATCCCGAAATATTCTCACGCAAAAGACGCATTACAATCTTTTCTCCATAATATGTCGGTAGTATAGAGACACGGAATGAAACTTTTTCATTATTCATGTCCACCTTGAATCGACCGTCTTGAGGCAAGCGTTTTTCGTCTAGCTTGAGGTTCGAAAGAACCTTGATGCGAGCGCTGATAGAACCGGCCGCCTGTTTGGGTAGAACCATGGCATCATGGAGAAGTCCATCGATACGGTAACGAACCAGCACTTGCTCTTCCATGGGTTCTATATGGATATCCGAAGCATTTTGGAGGATGGCGTGCTTCACCAAGGTGTCGACGATGCGCACAACAGGGAGATCGTCAGCTATTTTCTTGAGGTCAGCCTCCGTGAGAGTGTCCCCTTTCTCATCTGAGATCATCTTTAGATTGGCGGTTTCCTTTTGGATAATGTCTCCAAACTCGGCCTTGAGACTTTTTTGATATTGAACAAGAGCTTCCTTGATGGAATCAGCGTCAGTAAGTCGAGGAAGAATCTTGAGATTTACTTTCTTTTTTATAAAATCAATAGCCGACAAGTCGTTGACATCGAGCATGGCCACCTCGAGCGAGACATCAGTTTTCTTGAAAGCGACAATATTGTGTCCACGAGCAATAGGCTCAGGAATAAGGGAAAGTGTGTCCGCAGGAACTTTTTTCCCTTTGAGGTCGACGAACGGAATGCCGATGACGTAGGCCTGCATGCGACGGAGATTGTCCGGAGTGATCTTCCCGGCCTTTACTAGAATATCTCCGAGACGTGCGCTTGTATCATCTGCCTCTTTTTTTGCACTCTCAAGATCCTCCTTGGTCACAAGGCCCGAGTCGAGAATAAATTTGTGAAGTTGGGTATCTTCAACGAGCATAGTATTGGCTCAATTATATCAAAAAATCGGGTGTTTTACCCTGTGAACAACGGCTATTTTACTTGTTATACGAACGAAAAGCCTGACCGCGCAGGTCCAAAAAATGGATGGGTTTATCAAAACCTTGCCCTTTCCGTTATCTCTGCTATAGTTATGACGTCAGTAGTTTCGCCCGCAAGGCGAATTTCTTTGTTAAAAGGCTCAGGTGAGCCGTTAACATCTCGACAATTACATAACAACTAAATAATCACATATATGTTTGATCTCAAAGTCATCAATTCCGTCGTCCAGCAACTCGAAGAAGAGCGTGGTATTCCCCGCGACAAAAGTCTCGAGGCTATTTCTCTTGCCCTTGCGACTGCTTACAAGAAGGAATACGGCAAGAAAGGTCAGATAGTTCGTGCCTCATTTGACTCCAACTCCGGTCAGGTAGAAT
>JBBQVG010000046.1:0-4256 GCA_038211765.1 Minisyncoccia bacterium
TACGATAGGCACTACTCCGCTCTACAGTTTCAAAATCTGAGTCTCTAGCAACGATCATCAATAGTGACTGGTCGCGGGACTTATCGGAACAGATTGAGCAGAGTGTGCTTGCTGCAGCCTTCCCAATAAATAAACGATGACACTGGGAGCATTCTGAGGTCGATTTCCTGACTTCTTCGACGAGCTTGGTGAACTCACTGATAAAAGAGGGCGATTTATTCAAAAGATAGTATACAAAACGCCTGGCCTGGCGGGGACCAATACCAGGGAAGTGGGCGAAGATTTCTTCGAGTTTTCGGAGGGAGTCCATTGATAGTAAATTAGTAAGAGGGTAATATCTGGTAAAAACTAGTAAGAATCGTTCTTTGTTGTGGATACAATAAGGCCATGCAGTAAGCGACTACTTTTATTTATTAGCTCATTTACTTTACTATACTCAGATAGTGAAATATATGAAAGGTCTCGCGACAAAATCGATTGATTTCTTAGTTCAGTCAATGAACCTCGAGCCTGATAATAGAAATGGCATTTATCCTTAAAAGTTCGTCTACCAAATCCTTCGGCAATATTAGAAGTAATAGATACAGCCGCTCTCTGCATCTGTGTCACCAAACCAAATGCTTCACTTTTCGGAAAACTCTTTGTAAGTTTGTATACTTGCAAAACAAGCGTATGCGCTTCTTTCCAAGTCACCAAATCAGTGAAATCTCTAATTACAGCCATATGGTTTTTTACTAGGTATTACTTTCTTACTATCTTACACCTATTGCTCAAATCCACCAAAGTCAGCCTTATCCATAGAGAGGAATGTCGTCTTCTTACTATCAAAGAAGAGCTTGGCTACGCCGGTCGGACCATTGCGGTGCTTCTCGATGAGGATCTCGGCTTCTTCTTTGCGACCACCCTGGTCTTGGTCGGACTCGCGGTGAATGAACATCACCACATCGGCATCTTGCTCGATAGAACCAGAGTCTCGAAGGTCAGATAGACGGGGCTTACCACCACGCTGTTCCACAGCACGAGATAGCTGGGAAAGGGCGAGGACGGGCACATCGAGTTCACGGGCCAGATTTTTGAGTGATCGAGAAATCTCAGTGACCTGCTGGACGAGGTTGTCGTTGTTCCTGTTGGCGTTGGTTGGGAGCATGAGCTGGAGATAGTCAACAACAATAAGTCCAAGACCTTTTTCATTTTTGAGACGGCGCGCAACGGCACGCATCTTGAGGATGTTGTTACCAGGCTGGTCGTCGATAAAGATGGGTGCTTCTGAAAGACGGGTGATGGCATCGCCGATAGCTTTGAAGTCTTCGGTAACAGAGAGATTGTGACCAGTGCGGATCTTCCATGAGTCCACTTGTGACTCGGCGGCAAGCATGCGGTCGACCAGTTGTTGGGAACTCATTTCGAGAGAGAATATAGCCACAGGGACCTTGTGGTTGACGGCGGCTTTGCGGGCAATGTCGAGAGCCAGGGAGGTTTTACCCATAGAAGGACGAGCGGCCAGAATGATGAGGTCGGACTTCTGAAAGCCCGCGAGCTTGTTGTCGAGTTCGACAAAACCAGTGGGGACACCCCGAAGTTCGTGACGAGTTTTGTGGAGGTGGTCGAGTCTTTCCCAGGCCTCGTGCAGGGTGTCTTTGAGAGCTACAAACTTGCTCGAACCTGTCTTGTTGGTGACGGCGTAGAGAGCCTTCTCGGCTTTTTCTAGGATATCGTGAAGGTCTGACTCTTCGTCATAGCCTAGACCATTGATATGTTCAGCTGCACGCAAAAGTTCGCGCATGATGTGCTTTTTTTCGACAATCTCGGCATAGTGAGTGGCGTTGGTAGAAGAGGGAACGACATTGATAAGCTCGGTCAAATACGCCATGCCGCCGACCTCATCGAGCAGACCTTTTTCTTTGAGACGAGCAGAGACAGAGAGGAGATCGATAGGGGAACCTTTTGTATGGAGTTCAAAGAGAACCGACCAAACAGCTTTGTGTTGATTGGAATAAAATGCAGCCTCACGGATGATGTCTGTGACCTCGTGCATAACTTCACTCCTGATCATCACTGATCCCAAAAGTGCCTTCTCTGCCTCAACATTCTGAGGAGGAATTTTGAGATCTTTTGTCTTGAAATAGGGGGAGGTTGTGCTCATTTTCGAAATGTAAGATTTGCGCTCCCGCCGTCTTTTCGGGAGAAGCTTTAGAAATCAGTCGCTTCGGTGTGTACATTCTATCATGTCCGAAATTTATGCAAATGTTCAAAAAAAGTTTAATTTGGGGGACAAGTTGTGGAGATCTCGGGACATGATGTAAGACAAGAGCCTACATCGCTGTAGGCTCTCGGTGTAAAGAAAACGTGCTTCACTTCTTTTTTGCGCGGAAGTACCTCTGTGGCCCGCCATTGGTTCCAAGGTAGTATGACCAGGTATCTCCATATATGGCATAGGGGTGATTGGTCAACGCTATCCAGTTGGTGTGGTTCAGGTTCGTAGAGTATTGAACCTCTACACTTGGCCAGAGCGTTTTGGTATCGAGATAGTCACCAGGCTTGAAGAACTCCGAGCCTTTGTATTTCTCAATAAACACTGTTGTGTTGGTGAGAACGGGGGATATCATCGCGCCGCTAAAGATATCCAGAACTAGCCCGACGTTGTAGAGGTCTGACCCATCCCCCCAGGTCAAAAGAATGCTGGGCTGGTTTGGGCTTTCGAAGTAAAACACCAGTAGATGGATGGTTAAACCATTTACAATGAGTTCTCCCTCGAACCACTCCTCATTGATAAACCCATCAGAATCCAAGGTGTATTCGCCGAGGATGATTTCGCCATGGCGTACAAGTGTCACTGGGTAACTTCTCCCCGACAGCATATCCACAAAGGTTGTTCGCGGGTCGGGAATGCCCCAGGCGTCGAGTCCGAAATGACTCATCTTCAGGATTGTTCCGCCATGACCGTTGGTGACGGCCACAGAGAAGTAATCATAATCGCCGTATTGGGCGCTAAGGTAATCAGACCATGTCCCTTCATCCTCAATAAAGAGAGAAGCGAATGGAACTGTAGCCCGCGTGTTGGTTACGGCACTGAACATGGTCGCGTCTACCAACGGGTAGCGTGCGGTGAACCCCCACTCCTGGGCAATCGAAGCTAGGGTGAGAAGAAGTGAAATGACAAGGAACAGTAACAGTTTTTTCATAAGCCGAATCCAGCGTTTTTGGTTGTCTGTCGTTTAAAAGTGATTATAACATATGTAATGGCATCATGTCAACTACACTTACCCTACATTCAACATTGAAGTGCAACAACCCTTAAAATTGAACAATATTTGAACTTTTTTTGAACAATTCTTGAACATTTTTTTATTGGGAATTTATCTCGTGTCAGTACACTTGATCTTATTATAAGAGCAATAATTTACATACCATGTCATTGGACCAAAAAGACCTTGAATTGATCGAGAGACTGATTTACAAGAACGCAGACGACGTTGCAATCTCGATTGCGCGTAGTTTCGAACGGCTCGAGGAGCGCATAGATACTATGGAGGCACGACTATATACACGTATCTCGGAGGTAGAGGACCGTATGGAGTCTGGGAGGCAAGACTTGTCAGACTCCATAGGTAACGTGAAGGATGAGTTTAGGGACTGGGTAAGACTTCGTGAGGAGGCAGCGGAGTTGGATTGAGCCCCCTAGATGCTTCTGATCTTGATGCCGTCCGGTGTATCTAGCACTTCATATCCACGTTCCACCATCTCTTTTCTGAGGGCATCTGCCTTATCCCAATCTTTTTCTTTGCGGGCTTCTTCGCGGGCTTCGGCGAGAGCTTTGACTTCGGGTGGAATCTCTTCTATCTCATTTGCTGTGGAAGGGAGAGCGCCTAGATCCAAACCAAAGACAGCATCAAAATTGAGGATAGTCGCGCGCTTGTCTGCTTCGGTAACTGTTTTATCTTTGATTATTTCCCAGACCAATGCCACCGCTTTTGGGAGGTCGAGGTCGTCATTTATGGCTGATTGAAACTTTCCTTGATATTCGTGGCTGACTGAACCACCGTCAGGATATTCACGGACGGTTGCGATGAGGCGGATGAGTGCTGTCTGTGCGGCGCGGACTGCCTCATAAGTGAAATTCATCGGTGAACGATAGTGAGCAGTGAGGAGCCAGTAACGATAGGCGAGAGGAGAGACAGACTCTTCTGTAAGATTTTCTAGTTTGATGACATTTCCTTTTGATTTTGCCATCTTTTCATCATTCATGCCCATCGGTC
>JBBQVG010000047.1:0-4204 GCA_038211765.1 Minisyncoccia bacterium
AACACCACAAACACTTGTGATGGTCATTTTTCGCACATCAAAGACATCGTTCGCATTCATCGAGGACTTTGTAAATCATTCAAGCAGAAAGTATTAAATGCAATATTGTTTGAGTCTACAATCGCTCCAAAAAAGAAGAAACACTAGTCAAAAATGCCACGGAAAATGGGTATTATCCCGATTTTTTATATAGAGGTTACTGACGGTCTCATCTTTCGGGAAACTCTCAATATATTCTTCAAATTGTCCCAGTTCAAGTGGAAGTAATTTCTTTTTATCTTCATCAATAACCCAAATAGAAAAACCATAACGACTAAACTCCTTCAGAAAATCTATAGGTTCACGATCGAGACGACGAATGGCAGCAGGGTAAAATTCGGAAAAAATACAAATATCAGGATTGGCAAGGAGGGTTTCTTTCATACCTTCAAGTGCAAGAGTTTCGGCACCTTCAATATCCATTTTGATTATTGACACCTTCCCGATCCGAGCTTGTTTTATGGATTCATCAATAGTGATGGTTTCGATCTGTATCTGGTGTTCACCTTCACGATTTTTGACGATAGCGTGGGTGCATTTGTTGTCATCACTCATATAGAGAATAGCGTTACCGGTCTGATTGCTTACTCCCTTGGTAATTACGCTCACGTTCCGAAGATTATTGATCTCAATATTTTTTCTGACAATCGCGACATTTTCCAAGTCAGGTTCAAAGGCGAAAACTCTCCCTTGTTGTCCCACACGCTTGGCGGCTATCAGGGTGTAATAGCCAACGTTAGCACCTATGTCTATAACGGTCTGACCATCTCTCAGTTGCTTTCTAAAAAGGAAAGTTGTGTACGGTTCGAATACGCCAAAAAGCACCATGCTCGATAGGGCCGGGTCATTAGGATTGAGCCAGAGAGTTCCTTCTTCCAACTTTACAGAACGAGGAAGAATAGTAGTAATAGTCGCGTTCATAAGACGCTTCAATGGTCTCCATTTTGCTGCCACGTTATAGATTTTCCGAGGAAGGGACATAATGCTAGAATAGCACACAATGGAAACCGACAAAAAAATATGTCTTATCGTCCTGTCTTTGATAGCACTGTTCTTTTCTCTCTACAAAATAACCGAAAGTCCTCCCATTTTGTACGATGAGGGGTGGTACTTCCAGACTGCTGCCAATCTTGCTACGCAAGGCGTCGATGGTCTACAGTTGTCTCCGGGAAGCGTGACTCATATCTCAACTATGGTGACCGTAGGATATCCTCTGATATATCCTCTGGCTCTGTGGTTCAAGATATTCTCCATCGGCCTGCTCCAGGCTAGAATACTTATGATTTTATTTTTACTCGGCTTCATCGCCTTGGGTACACGGCTTGCATGGAAAACTTATGGCGCCTCGGCCGGCCTGGGTACATTGGCAATATTGGCAACTTTTCCACCGCTCTTTGGTAATGGCAAAAGCGTCATGGGTGAAGTGCCAGGACTGTTCTTTGCGGTGCTTATGCTTGTGTGTCTGCACAATATTGTTACCGACCCACAGCGCAAGAAACTATGGATTATACTCGCTGCCTTACTGGTGGGAATATGCATTGCTACTAAACCTTTTTTCTTGTTGCTGCTACCAGCCTTGGCTCTGGCGGGATGTGTGGAATGGAGACGGGGCTCGCTCCAGCCAAGGGATTTTATCCTGGCCGGAATATTTCTCCTTATTCCCATTGCTGTCTGGGTAGTGGTCCAGTTTCAGGCAGGAGACACTTTCACAGATGTCATCTCATATTATGCCAATCCATACAATCTCGGAAATCTTACGGAAATTATTATTGGCAATATTCGCAGACTATTTTCTGATATGGGAACTCTGTACACAGTTTTCCTGATGGCCGTCTGGGTTTGTTCATTTGTCGTGCGTCTACGCCGAAAAATCAAAATCACTTCAATCGAAATCACGGCGCTTGTATTTTCTGTATTGATCGTATTGGCATATCTGCGCACCTCAGGTGCATACAGATATCTTTTTCCTGCCCAGGCCGTGACCATTGTTTTCTTTCCTTACTCGCTGCTTACTCTTTCTGAAGCCATTTCCCAGCATTTTTCTTGGAGGAAATTTACCCGAACCTATCCATTACTTATCTCAGTTCTCGCCTTTCTCGGGGTGTACCAACTCAGCTTCAATTCTTGGGTAGCCGAGGCTTATTCGAGTACAAAGACGCAATCATTGGAGGCGTACTTTTCGGCTGTGCCGGATTCGGATCTTATATTTGTCTACAATGTCCCAGAAGCGGTGCCATTTATTCGCGGAAGGAATTATTATCAATACCTACAGCTTTTTGTCGTAAATTTAGGTGAAGATAATCTGCCTGTATTGAAAAAAGGTCTACCAGATCGAGTAGTGGTACCAAGTGCTTTATTTGAAGATGATAAAAAAGGATTATTCAACCATTACACAAAGGAAACTGTCATCAACCGCACTTCATTTCTGAAAAAAAAGTAACTTCTCTATACTCTCCCGCTATAATTTTCTTGCTGTAACCACTATCTGGTTGGGCTGACCAATACCTAGTTTGTAGTCGAGGAGATAGAGCGCATAGAAAGGATAGAAGAAAATTCCCATAAGCGGCTTTGCGTGCAATGAATTGAATAGGCGGAATAAGGGACTGCCAAAGGCACGTTCGTAGTAAAAATACTTCTGAACCTCTAACCCAACACCCCCAAATAGCTTTTGAAATTGTTCCAAGGTATATCCCGGTCTCTCATGACCAAATTTTTTGTGGAATCGCTCGTTGTGCCTAGAGTGGTATGGAACAGAGAGAATAAGAAGTCCGCCAGGTTTGAGGGTGCGGGCCAACTCACGGATTGCCGTGATATGCTCAGGTATATGCTCGATGACTTCAGAACATATGGTTAGATCGTAGGAGTTGTCAACAAAAGGAAGGTTCGTAAGTGATCCTGTAAAAGGTGTAATATGTCTGCCAATAACTGGGTATTCACTCAGCATTGTGCGGATAGAATCAGTGCGGACCTTGTCGAGGTCAATACTATCTACTGTAAAACCTTTTTCTGCCAAGATCATACTGTACATCCCAAAGCCGCACCCAGCATCGAGTATCCGTGAAGCAGGCGTTGCTTCTTTGAAGGCCTCTGCTAGTATTATCCTTGCCCGTAGCCGAAATCCCAGATGGGGTATGCCAATAAGACTAAGGACTAGTCGGGTGAAGGAATTGTTCCGGAGGGTGTGACGCCTGTTGTCCGCAGTACTCATTTCTATAGTACTGAAATGTTTCAAAATCGAACCAATAATCATATAGATGTTACCTTTTTAATTAAACGCCCCCGCTATGAATAAAGACCTGCTCATCCATATAGTTATTCCATTATATAACGAAGAATATGTCCTTGCGAACTCTGTAGAAACTATCGTCGATTTTTTGTCCGAACAAAAGTTTCCATATCGCTACGAGATTATTCTAGCCAACAATGCGAGCACTGATCGTACGGCTATAGTAGCGCAAGAGATTGGTTTGCGCTTTCCTCAGGTACGTCTCCTAGATCTAAGACAAAAAGGAAAGGGAAGGGCTATACGCTCTGCCTGGTCAGAGAGTCCTGCCGATGTTCTTGCTTTTATGGACGTGGATCTGGCTTCAGACCTGGCCTTTTTTAGAGAACTTATCGATGGGATCGTGATCGGGAAAAATGACATGACTATCGGTAGTCGCCTAGGTCCTCGGTCAAAGATTATAGGTCGTCGCGGACACCGCGAAGTGATGTCACGTATATACAATCAGCTCATCAGGTTTTTGTTCAAAACAGGAGTTCCAGATCATCAGTGTGGGTTCAAAGCTATCAGCAAGGAGGCTTATTCAATAATCAGTCCATACCTTGAGGATAACGGATGGTTTCTAGATACTGAGCTCATTGTCTGGTCGAGAAAGCAGGATCTAAAAATTCTTCCCATAGATATTATCTGGACTGACCGGACAGGCTCGAAGGTTTCTATCCCGAAGACTTCTCTGGAACTTCTCAAATCTGCTTTTAAACTCAAGAAAAGGATTGGGAAGATAGGGTAACAAACTGATTCATTCCCAACTGAAATTTTCTATATGTCTCTAGTGTAAGTCCGGTCTCTCGTGCCAAGAGATCAAAATCTCTGCGGTTCCAATAATGTTTATGCTCTTCAATGTTTGATTTTTGGAGGATGCCTACGGCTGCAAGGAATTCT
>JBBQVG010000048.1:0-4135 GCA_038211765.1 Minisyncoccia bacterium
CATGATCTGCCGCCAATACAATAGTTTTTATGGATGGATTCATGAGTGTATCGAGGTTAGTCACCACGGATTCCTGATCAACCCAGGAATAATATCGTGTTCATTTTCCGGAGTAGGATGAAAAAGTTGCTCTATCAGAACGTAGTTGAGGTACACTACAGCCAGAGTCACTATGATAATGAGGAGAGACTTCATGACCTTAGTATAGCATGAATAGTATTGTCTACTTATTTTGAGATTTTTAACAGTTTGAGTGTGCTGATTTCTTCTCTAATGACTTTTCTAAGCTCTATTTTCCATGTTTCTGATTCTTCTTTGAACGCTTTTTGCATCTCCAATCGAAGGATTTCCATGGACTTTTCGGTGGATATTGCAACTTCAGTTATAACTGTTTTTTTGATTTCATCCTGTAGGAATTCGAGTCCGACGTTCAGCTTGTGATCGAACTCTTCGAGTAGACCTCCATGCCGTGTATTCAAGTTATTTTCCATCTGATCAAAACGCTTATCCATACCATTGAAGCGTTTTTCTATGGAGTTGAATCTCGATTCTGTCTCACATCGAAAATCCCTCATTTCCTGGGTGAAGTCACCAAATTCGCGCTTTGTTACATAATCAGTAAGGTGGTGCTTGGTCACATAATTCGTGCTGGTTAATTTCATGGTTACTTAATACTAATTTTTTACTGACATCGAATCAGTTGCAGGCGCAGGACAATTTTATCATGTAAAAAATCTTTGCAAGACTGTCCGTCTGTCAAATTTTATTCTCTAATGAAAATGGGCAATGACTTACGTATTATCTCACTGCAAATAACACACAAAATGCAATCACTGCACAGATGAACAGACCACCAAGTGTGTAAGCAAATAGTGTCACCGCCTCTTTCTTTTTGCCGTCGAGGTACCACATCACCGGGCGACCAAGTACCAATGAACCAGTCAGTCCCGCCGAAAATACAAAGAGGAGCATCATAGCGATCGGCGTGATGAACTTGTTGTCCGGACCAGGACCAAAGATCGCCTGTGCATGACTCAAGAACGTAGCTATAAGTACGATATATGCCAGTGTGAGTAGACTATTTATGAGGGCGTATTTGCTGATGTTGTTCATGTGTTCGTAAAATTAGAAGTTATTTGCTCAACTTAATGACGTGTCTAGGAGTGTATGGGTATACCTTACTTCGTTGTCGAACCAGCTAGTTTTCGACCAGTTATCCATCCAATTCCACCCCCTACAATCATTAGGATCAGGAATATTTCAACGGTTAATGTCGGCGTAAGGTCAATAATTCTGTGGCAATTTGTCGGCTGATTGGCAGGAACTTCTAGACATGTATATGTTGGATAAAAAATACTAATGCCTACTACTGCAATCATAGCAATTATTGCACCAACGACCACACCTTTTGTAACTTGTTTTTTCATATAATTAATTACACCAACCTCCCCGCCTTCACCACATGCCGCACCAACGTATGCGTATACCCCATCTCATTGTCATACCACGCCAGCACCTTCACCAGATTACCACCAACCACGCGAGTAAATGCTAGGTCAGCGATAGAAGCATGACGATTGCCGAGAATGTCGCGCGAGACAAGCTCTTCTTCGGTCACGGTAAAGACATTTCTCCAACGATCTTCGGCGGCGGCTTTCTTGAGGATATTATTGACCTCTTCGGCGGTAGTATCCCTCTTTGAGATGAAGGTCACATCGACGATGGAGCCAGCGATGACGGGTACACGGATAGAGATACCGTCGAACAAACCTTTGAGGTGAGTTGCAACCTGAGTGACGGCGAGAGCCGCACCAGTCGATGAAGGCACAATATTCTGTGCCGCCGCTCGGCCTTCACGGAGATCTTTCTTCGATGGACCATCGACTAGCGCCTGAGAGGCAGTGTAAGCATGGACGGTATTGAGGAGAGCCTTTTCGACACCGAGTGCAGCATCGAGGATGGCGATGAGTGGTGAACCAGCGTTGGTGGTACAGGAAGCGTTGGAAGAGATGGGGTTACCTTCGAGTTTGTCTTCATTCATGGCCATGAGTACGGTCACACCTTGGACTGGTGAGTCCGGAGCGTCCTTGATAGGTGCAGAGACGACCACGCGCTTGGCACCGGCAGTGATATGGGCCATGGCTTTTTCGGCCGAAGTAAAAAGTCCAGTAGACTCGACGACTACATCGATGTCGAGTGCCTTCCAGGGGAGTTTGGTGGGATCTTTTTCGCTAGTAAACAAAACATCGTGACCATCGACTACGAGAGCATTTTTCTTTTCATCTACAGTAACGTCGAAGGAACTTACACCGTAGGTGCTGTCGTATTTGAGAAGGTAGGCGAAATTGGGAAGATTGCCGAGGTCATTGACTGCCACTACTTCGAGATCCTGATTTTCGCGGGCAACCTTGAGGAATGCGCGACCGATGCGACCGAAACCGTTGATAGCTACTCTGATTTTGCGGGACATAATGATGGATTGATTGATTGGTTAGTATGGGGAAATTATATCATATGTCCCAATAACTCATTTATTCTTCAAAGCTACGATCCCTGATATCAGACTAATGAACCATAATGCAAGAACCCCGAACATCCACGCAGCTATGGATAATCCAGCATCACTGCCAGAAGTAAACGCAGATATAATTAATCCTATCAATGATATGGTATTGATAGCCGTGACCACCATACAAGTCGTTTGTGCAACAGAAGACATCTTGTTTTTAAGCTTCCAATGCATAATAATGGAAAAAACAAGTGCGCCTACATACAAAACAGCAAGAATAAATTCACTTGTACCATCAAACATTGAACTGATTCCCCTTGTAATTATCCAATTAATTCCAAACCAGAGCGATGCAATTAGGGCTACTGAATAGATCGATACAAATAAATTATTTAATGTTTTCATATTATTTTAATTACTCTGCCTCCTCATAATAATAAGACTGCTCTACTCCCTTCATGAAGACTTCACGATCATCGATCTTGTCAGTCAACGCGGCACGCAGGAGCTCGCGGATTTCGAGGTCGTTCACTGGACTTCTCTGCATGGCATTGAGATAGTTTACCTTATCTATCTTGACCCAATCAACGCATTGTTTGAGATTTTTTTTGAACATCAAGTCGAGCCAGATCCTCATGCTCCGGCCGTTGCCTTCCATAAAAGGATGGGCAATGTTCATCTCCACATATTTAGCTACAATCTCCTCGAAAGTGCTTTCCGGCATGTGCCCGATTTTATTCAAAATGTCTTCCAGATATAGAGATGAAGCAAATCTAAATCCGCCTTTACTAATATCCTTCACACGGATCTGACCAGCAAAATCATAAAGTCCGCCGAACAAATATTGGTGAATCTGTTTTAAACCCTTGGCTGTACCGATCTCAAAACTTTCGAGCTCTGGGTTACCAAAGAGCTTTTTGGCTCGCTCTTTGCTGGTTTCGTCAGTGGTTTTCATAACAACATTATACCACATTCTGAAGGTTAGATCTTTTTTACACTCGTCAGAATGGGAAAGTTAAACCGTAGCTTCGCAACGAGCACCTTTTTTGTTTCATCTTATTTGGGCAGCACTTTACCAACAATTGCATAGAATTTGACCGGACCAAATGTTCTTGAGTCGAGACTTGGTGCGGCATTGTCAGAGAGAACAAAATATTCATCAACCCCTAGTGAAAAGCTTGTATTACCCTGGATCGGAGTTGCGATATAGGAATCCTGGAATGCGATGTCATTTATCTTTAATTGGCCGTTCTCAACAAGCACCTTCTCTGTAGGTAAACCGATAATTCGTTTAATCAGATAAGCTCCTCCCTTAGTCTTGAAAACAATTACATCATCTCTTTGATAATTATGGTCAAATTTTTCAATAATAATGTATTCTCCTTTATTAAGATGAGGACTCATGCTATCTCCAGAAACCACAAAAGGCTCAAAAACAAAAAGGCGTATAGGGAGAGCAACTACAAGCGCAATAATAACTCCTACAAATCAATTACCTCGGGGCAGAGCCCCGAGGTATGTCTCGAGGTCTGGCCTGAGTGGTGAATAATGGGAGCTGGTGCAGGTGCTCCATCGTCTTTCCTTGGTTGGTGACATATCGTTCGACCGTCTTCCAGTCTCCCCGCT
>JBBQVG010000049.1:0-4117 GCA_038211765.1 Minisyncoccia bacterium
GGGCTTATGAGTCCCACGCTCTAACCAACTGAGCTACGCCGACAATCAAATACTGACTTCTGCCATTTCGAGGGTGCCTCATCCACGGTGAAGTGAGTTCCCATACTTTACTTTATTTCTAGCAGAATGCAAAATGAAAAGATCTTATAGGCGGAAACGTGAGGACCCTATTCACCATTTCAATCCAGCACTTGCATCGTCATATATTTTGTGACAGACTGATCAAGTTATCGCGGGGTAGAGCAACGGTAGCTCGTCAGGCTCATAACCTGAAGATTGCCGGTTCGATTCCGGCCCCCGCAACAAGTGAACGCAGTGAACTTAGCCGTAGTCGCATGACTGCAACAAGTGAACGCAGTGAACTTAGCCGTAGTCGTATGACTGCAACACGAGAACGAAGTGAACTTAGCCGTAGTCGTATGACTGCAACAAGTGAACCGTACCCTATAAAGTAGACACTATTCTGGAAACAGAGCATGAGCCACAATAAGCCTCATATGCCGTAGGCCGTAGGCCGTCTCGCCATGGGCGAAGATGCGGCTTACGATCGCTGTGACCAACTCGCTGTCTTACTGGTATTTCTGCGAGACGAAGGTTGCTCCGGAGTGCCTTCACGACCATTTCACTCGCAAATTCAAAGTGATCGGACGTGAGCTCGAGCGAACGCAGAGCTTCGCGCGTTCCCCCACGCAGTCCACATTGTGTATCGCCAAAGGCAGTTCCATGGAGTATTCGAGTGAGCTTGGTCAAGATCGGATTACCTACATACTGGTTCAGAAGCGGCATAGCTCCATGCTCTATTCCCCCACGAAAGCGGTTGCCTATGACGATATCGTAGCCTTCATTGAGCTTGAACACAAAGTCAGGAATTTGGGTGAAGTCATGTGACCCATCGCTATCACCCATAACAATATATTTTCCATTTGCCGCGTTGATACCGGCCATCAAGGCAGCGCCGTAACCTCGTGTAGGTGCCTGGACCAATCGTGCACCTGCGGCCTGTGCCAATTCCACAGAACCATCCACACTTCCGTTGTCAGCCACGACCACTTCGCCGATGATTCCGAGCCGGAGAATGGCTTCTCGAGCCTCATCTACGCACAGGGCAATGGTCTCTTTTTCATTCAAGCACGGTATGACAACAGATAATTGCATGGGTGTATTATGACACGAACCAGTACCCAAGTATCCAAAAGACAAACAGACAGCCTTGGAGAAGTGCCATAGACACTATGATGGCACGGTCAAAATTTTCTGATCTTCCCCAGATCGCAAAAAGGATAGTCAGCGGAAAGAGTGAGGCTAGATATCTCCATGTGCCCTCCACCCCGCCGCTTGAAGGAATAAACAAAATAAGTGCCATTGCAAAAAACCAGTATGCCGGCTTTATTTTCCTCACGCCTGCCAGAATGAGCGCCAGAAAGACCAGGAGGGTCGAAGCATTAAAACATGTATAGAACGGCCCACTAAGACGAGAAAAAAGGATCCGAAGAGGGTTGGCGAGATAGTGACCTGAGGAATACTGCTGACTATGCAGATAGGCGAACATGTCTCCGGTGGCCAGATAGTCCACGCAACTCAGCATTACAAGGCCGAGTGGAACAAAGACAAGAAATAGAATATTGGGACGAATATGTTTCCACTTTTCATCTATACTTTCGATGTACATTACAAGAAGCGGAATAATGATAAGAAAACCAACAGGCTTAGTCATGGCTGCGAAAAACCCGAAGACACCAGCCCATAACCATGTTCGTTTTTGCGCAGCGCACATCGAACCAAGCCATAGAAAAAGTAGTAATGATTCCGGATAGACTGCAGAGAAAATATAGGCCGAAGGAAAAAGGAACAGGTACCAGATACTACGCTTGGCGGCAGATTCGTCTCCATCACCTTTCACTAGAAGATACAGGAGAAACGCTGATCCTAAAAGAAATATATTGGAAACGAGTATACCAGACACAAGGTCGTCACCCACGATCAAACTGACAAGAAAAATGAGTGTGGGGTAGAGTGGAAAAAATCCTATCGATGAATAGAAGGCCTTGGGGTTGAATTGTGTAGCATCACTATACCCAGCATTAGTGATGCGGAGATACCACTCGCTGTCCCAGACCGCCCACATACTCAAGTAGGGGTGCTCTACTTCGAGTGTCTGCTGTTTCCAATTTTGAGAGGACTGCGGAGGAAGATTATTATGGGCGATGACACCAATACAGGAAAGTATGATGCGGGTTGCAACAAAAGCCACGATAATACTGATCCATACCGACTTGTACATCTTCCAGTGCGTCTCCAAGCTTTTCATACTAAATAAAATAAAACTCCTCAAACACTTTCTTGTATTGCTTGATCACGGCCTGAGCTTCCATCTGATTGAGTTCAAAGGCTGACCCTTCATGAGCTATTTTGTTGCGCACCGTATGACCATCCCAGGCATCCTGCAGAGTCTTAAAATGCGCAGACTCTACGCGCTTGAGTTTCTCTCCAATACTCTCGCCGCGATAACCTAGATTTGTGAGAAGATCGTCGAGCATAATGTCTGCCTCGAGTATGGCTTGTTTCCAGTCGTTAGGGTTGTCAGATTCGATATGTGTGACTACTGTATTCCAACGCTTGGCCATACCAGGATCACCTTCCGGATTGATAGGTTCGTATGCCTGTTCGACTTTTGCATACATCTTTGCGTGCTCCAGGTCACGAATCTCTTTCAGACGCTCCACACAGTATATGATCATAATAAGAAGGACGAAAGAAATAGGGAAAGAAATACCCACGATCCATCCGGCAAGATGCTTGATGGCCGCTACATAACCACCCCAATGTGCCATAAAATACGTTACAAAAGGGATAGCACTAGGGTTGAGTGTAGACAATACGAAAGGAGCAATGGCTATCAAGACCAGGAGAGCCACAACGGCATAGATGGCCTCATTGCCTCCGCCCGATTCTTTTTTTTCTTCATCCTCCATGATGGCTATAGTATAGCAAAAACCAAGAACCAAACACTAAGAACCAAATGGGTTACGCCTGACTAATTCTCACCGAGAAAATCTTTACCCACTTCAAACAGGGTTTTCTCATCACCGTGACGACCAGTGAGTTGGAGACCAAGTGGAAGCATTTTTATACCTTCTCCAGTCGAACTTTCCCGCTTGACCCAACCGCACGGCACCGAAAGTGCGGGCATGCCGGTAATATTGGCTGTCACTGTGAAAATATCTTCGAGATACATGGCCACAGGATCATTGACCTTCTCCCCTATCTTGAATGCCGGGGCGGGAGTGGTTGGGGTAATTATGATATCGACTGACTCGAAGGCTTTGATAAAATCATCGGTGATCATCTTGCGGACTGCATTGGCACGGTTGTAGTAAGCGTCATGATATCCGGATGAAAGTACGTAAGTGCCAAGCAGTATGCGACGAATAACTTCTTTACCAAATCCTGCACGACGCGTTTCAAAATAATCATCTATGACATCTTTCCCTTCTACATGAAGACCGTATTTGACGCCGTCATAACGAGCAAGGTTGGAAGAAACCTCGGCAGGCATGATCACGTAGTAGACAGGTAATGAGTAAGCTATATTCGGTAGAGAAACGTCTTTTATTTCGTATCCTTTTTCTTTGAATAAATTCAAGCTAGCTTCAAAAGTGGCCAATACATCTTTGTCTATACCATCCCCTTTCAAAAAATTTCGTGGCACTCCAATAACTGGTTTTTTACTACCAACTCTGCTACTGGCAACTCTCTCATGAGAATATGTATTGTCGTCAATAGTCGTACTATCGAGAATATCTTTACCTCGAATTATATCAAAGACTATTTCGGCATCGGTTACTGATTTTGTGATCGGGCCTATCTGATCGAGTGACGAACCCATAGCGATGGCACCAGAACGGGAAACGGCTCCGTATGTTGGCTTGAGTCCGACCAACCCACAAAATGCTGCTGGCTGACGGATCGAGCCACCAGTATCAGTGCCCAGTGCAAACAGTGCCCCGTCCATAGCTACTGCCGCAGCCGAACCACCAGACGAACCGCCAGCAACACGCTCGAGGTCGTGAGGATTTTTGGTTACACCAAAAGCTGAATTTTCTGTTGACCCACCCAT
>JBBQVG010000050.1:0-3931 GCA_038211765.1 Minisyncoccia bacterium
TAAAGATATGAATGTGGATGTGCCCCTCGGTGTACTCAATGTCATTACTGGCGTATCTGGTTCAGGCAAGTCTTCATTTATGTATGAAATCCTCCATAAAAATCTTTCATCACGGCTCGAGGCGCGTACACGAAGCAACGAAACTCATAATGCCGCTAGTTTCCAGGGTTCCGAATATATCGGGCGTGTTATTCTCATCGATCAGTCGCCTATCGGTCGCACCCCGCGCTCCAACCCTGCAACTTACACTGGAGCATGGACTCATGTCCGCGATCTGTTTGCTTCTGAACCAGAGTCGCGTGCACGTGGTTGGGGTCCTGGCCGGTTCTCCTTTAACAGGCCCGGCGGTCGCTGTGAAGCCTGTGAAGGAAATGGAGAGATTGCAGTAGAGATGCACTTTTTGCCAACAGTCTATGTGATCTGCGAAACCTGTGGAGGTAAACGGTTTACAAAGGAAACTCTCGACATCAGATTTCGCAAGAAAAATATTCACGAGGTTTTGCAGTTGACTATCGAAGAGGCTATCGATTTTTTCAAGGATATTCCCGCTGTCGAGGATCGCCTGCAGACTCTCATGGATGTAGGTTTGGGATATGTAAAATTGGGGCAGTCGGCTACGACGCTTTCTGGGGGTGAGGCTCAGCGCGTGAAGATTTCTTCAGAGTTATATCGCGCACATCTACAAAAGACTATTTATTTACTCGATGAGCCTACAGTCGGATTGCATTATGAAGATGTAAAAAAATTGATTGATATTCTTCAGAAATTGGTAAACAAAGGTAATACTGTTGTAGTGATCGAGCATAACCTTGATCTAGTCAAAAATGCAGATTATGTCATCGATATTGGTCCAGACGGGGGAGAGCGCGGAGGTAAAATCGTCGCCAAGGGAACACCAGAAGAAGTGGCTAAAAGTGAAAAGTCATATACCGGACAGTATTTGAAAAAAGTACTGAAGAAATAATACTGCGACCGTGTAATATTAAAAAACACTGGATAGGGGTAAACTTCCAGTGTCTCGATGACTAAGGGTCAACGTTAGGGATTGTTTTTCGCGCAACTCTGCAGAGCGCAAATATAAAGATACAATTGATGACGAGCCACGCAACACCGAGGGTTATAAAGGTTGTTAGCATGCCAGCTATCCAGGGGTTATCAGAGACCGACGAATCACATGAAATCCGCTTGTGCTCTGTTTGAGGCTATTATAGGCTTATCTTTATGAATAGTAAACAGCTTATCAACAGGAAATCCCCAACAGGGCCAGGAATATACATCTTTCGGGATTACCGCAAAAGACCTCTATATATAGGTAGGGCTACTTCGCTCAAGAATCGCATCAAAAGCTATGCTGATGCAGACCTGATAGTTACTAGAGGTCCACGCGTCGTGGATATGGTTACAAAGTCAAAAAGTATTACTTGGCAGGAGACTGACTCAGTGCTTGAGGCTATTCTTATTGAAGGTGCCCTTATCAAACGTTACCAACCGCCAGCCAATGTCGACGAACGTGATGATAAAAGTTCTCAGTACGTAGTTATTACAGATGAACTATGGCCGCGCGTTTTTTTGGTACGTGCACGAGATCTAGATCATTATAGGAAAGACGGTTCACTCGAATACTCGATAAAAAAATCTTTTGGGCCATTTTTGGAAGGGCGGCTCATAAAAGAAGCTTTGGTGATCTTGCGAAAACTTTTTCCTTTCAAAGACAAAAAGGCGTTTGATCCACGACATGATGCCTTTTATCGTGCCATCGGTCGTTCACCACGAGAATCAGATGAGCATGCTCGGGAAAAGTACTTGCAAACCATCGAGTACTTTATTCTTTTTTTTGAAGGAAAGAAAAAACAACTTCGTAAACAGTTGGAAAAGCAGATGAAAGAATATGCATCAGAGATGAGGTTCGAAGAGGCGTCTCGAACAAAGAAGCTTCTCTATGCTCTCGATCATATCAATGATATAGCCCTTATAAAGCGCGAGCGAAGCAGTGCACCAGGAGATTTTCGCATCGAAGCTTACGACATCGCTCACCTTTCTGGTGCCGAAGCTGTCGGTGCTATGACGGTCTCGTGTAGGGGAGAGTTTACGCCTGCCGAATATCGTAAGTTCAAACTCTCCCAGGATTCGAACGACGACAATGCCGGACTCCGAGAGATCCTCTCACGTAGACTCAACCACCCCGAGTGGACACTCCCCGATCTCATTGTGGTGGATGGTAACGAGGTCCAGATGAAAACGGCCGAAGGTGTTCTGGCTGCACGTCGCATGGCTATACCAGTTGTTGCTGTGACCAAGGATGAGCATCACAAAGCAGCACGACTGATAGGTCATCCGGATCTACTCAAGGTCTATAAAAATGAGATTATTGCCCTGAACGCCGAAGTGCACAGATTCGCCATTACATTCCATCGCAAAAGACTGAGAAAGAGGGTATTAAATTTTGGGGGATAAGAGAGCTCCGTAAGTACGCTATAATTATGCCATGCACAAAATCCGCGTTGGAATTTTACGTGGCGGTCCAAGCGCCGAATATGAAGTCTCCCTCAATTCGGGAAGCGGCGTTATGAACGCACTCCGCGAAAAATACGAGGACAAATACCATCCGCGCGATATTTTCATCGACCGCAAAGGGCAGTGGCATATGGAAGGTCTAGAGGTTAGGCCGGAAGACATCATTCATAAGGTTGACGTCATCTTCAATGCGCTTCATGGGACTTATGGGGAAGATGGCAAGGTTCAACATTTCTTGGAAGCTCACCAGATCCCCTTTACCGGTTCTGGTTCTCTCGGTTCGGCAGTAGGGATGAACAAAGTTCTGGCAAAAAAAGCTTTTGCTAGCCATGGCATCAAAAGTCCATATGGAAAGCTTATCCAGTCCCAAGATGTCAAAGATGATGTAAGTGGGGTTTCGAGCGAAATATTCAATATTTGTATGATGCCCGCCGTCATCAAGCCGGCCGCAAGCGGTTCGTCAGTAGGCGTTTCCATTGTCCGTGCATTCAAAGAGATTTCTCCGGCGCTTGTACTGGCTGCGGAACATGGTGATACTATCATCGTCGAAGAATATATTCCCGGAGTCGAAGCCACCTGTGGCGTTGTCGAAGGCTTTCGAGGACACGAGCTGTACGCTCTGCCTCCCATAGAGATCAGGTCTCCTCAAGGTTTTTTTGATTATGAGGCCAAGTACAAGGGGATGTCAGAAAAGATAGTTCCCGCCACATTCGATGATTCGATAAAGAAAGAGTTGGAGGAGCTCGCACAAAATATCCATCGTGCCTTGGGTCTGCGCCATTATTCTAGGTCAGATTTTATCATCCATCCGAAAAGGGGGATCTATACTTTGGAAGTAAATACTCTACCAGGTTTGACCGAACAGTCCCTGATACCCAGGGCCCTCCGAGCTATAGGGAGTAGTTTGCACGAGCTTGCAGATCACCTCATCGGGCTTGCGATGAGGAGGTAAGGCGGATGCTTGATTGGGAAGTTGGTGCTGGGGTTATTCAGGGAATTGATCATTCTCTGGAATTCAGGTAGTATGTCCAGCACGAGTATTGGGCCTGTAGCTCATCTGGTAGAGCGCCTCATTTGCAATAAGGAGGCACGCGGTTCGAGTCCGCGCAGGTCCACCAAACGAAACTTGTTCGGAATTAAGAAAATGGAGCGATTTTGCGGGAGCCAAAATCGCGCTATCAATTTTTTCAAAACCCTTTCCGCCTACGGCGGAAGCGGTGAAATCCCAAAGTTCCCCCCAATTGCATGAAAGCGTTTTGTCTTTGAGAATCGGGTTCGAGCCGATTTTTTGGAAAAACTCTTTCCATGCGAAATAGTTTTCGCCTTTTTCCAAAATAACGGCTTCTCTCAAAGACAAAACGAAACTCCGCATGGATTCGACCCAATTTTTTCTCTGTTGTCCAAAATCCTTAAAACT
>JBBQVG010000051.1:0-3824 GCA_038211765.1 Minisyncoccia bacterium
CGACGCAACTTGTCCGACATATTCCACAGAGAAAGCAATCTGCAGTTCACACTTCTCTGTGTGGGTGAATATGGGGTGATTCAGTTTTTCTGCACCCGCTTGTGAACAATACCTTGATATTTATTCCTCGACACTGTTCTACTCGGCCCTTTCGCCTTTCGATACATGCCTTACTTCCTTGTTCTGGGGAAGTTAATCAGCCACTTCCTGAATGAGTTGACGAAATGAGTAATCGAACCTAAGAATTCAAATCTGTACAGCGCTTCGTTGAGGGCGTATTCCGTACATTTAATATGATAATTATAATAGGCACAGGATTTTAGTCAATGAATGGTTGGGGATAACTGTCAGAAGAAAAAGTTTTAACCTTGAATTCTTATGCGGGCTTGAACGTCATTGCAATATTTCTAAAATGTGGAAGTATTAGGGCATAATATATACATATGAATAAAAAAAGAAAATATATAGATCTCCAATCACCCCCACCTATCTCAGGAGAGAAATCTTTTTACACTTCCATCAACAAAGCGATCATCGAAGGTCAGCACGTCGATCAACTCAAGGATATTATCCGTGAATATGAGGACTATAGGCATATAATGTCTGAGGTGTTTATAAAAGGAGAGAGGGAATTCGACCAGATTTTCAAATTTAGGGTCACCTATCTTCTTAAAAAGCCGGTATGGAGGGAATTTGAGGTGGATGGATACCAATCGCTCGATGAGTTTGCCGACGGGATTGTAGATTCCATGGATTGGGACAATGACCATCTGCACGCTTTCTTTTTTTCTTCAAATAAGAGACGTAAAACTTTTCCTGAAGCTTTTTCTGTCTATAGTATTAATGGTCCTGGTTATGAAGGTGATCAATATCCGACATATATGACCGATGAAATTAATATTCCTGATATTGATTATGAGAAACATTCAAAAATGAAATTTGCTTTTGATTTTGGTGACGGCCATTTATTTGATGTTGAGTATATCGGAAAACGTCCTTCTGCAAAAAATGATGAATATACCTTTTTCCCAAAGGTCATTGACCAGCGTGGGGTTGGTCCAGAACAGTATACGCACTATGATTGAACGGTGAAACCCGGCAAGTTTTTTTGATCAGAAATATGATATAATATTAATATGGAATTCAGGCAAGCACTCTTTTGGGATATCAATCTCGACTCGATAGATACCGAAAAGAACGCCCAATATATCATCGAGCGGGTACTTGATTTTGGGCACGACGACGAAGTGCGTTGGTTGTGGAACTTTTATGACAAATCGCGCTTGCGTATGGTGGTAGAAAAGTCTCGTTCTCTAAGACCGAAAACCAAGGCATTATGGAAACTTCTTCTTCAGACAACTTAGCTTTGCATTTAGATATTTTGCCGAAGGCTACCAAAAGAGCTTTTACTTTTTTGTCAGGCCAAAACTGGCTCTTCGAAAGTTAAAGATCCAATACCCCAGTGTTGCCCATAATTATCATCATATTTTGACGAGCTTAGTCTACTTCGACGATGCCGAGGAAGATGTCCTTCCCGCGACGCTCTTCAAAATGACTTGGAAAGAGATCAAAGAGTACTTTATCGCTGAGATCCCGCTGATTACGAGAAAACTGGTGGATTTGCAGTAGATTTTATGAAGTAGGCTATAATCCTAATAAAATGAATAATGGTAAGGTAGGCAAAATTGAATCGTTAAAATAGAATCTCGCTATTACACCTTCGCCACCTCCCACATACTTTGCCAGAGAATTTTCATCATCTGGGCAAACTCTTTGCTGTGAATAGTAAAGGCAATCTTCTCGGTACCACCAGAGGCAAAGAGGCACTTGTTGCCGTATAGCCAGAAGCTCATCTTGCAGTCGACTCCTTTTGGCAAGTATTTTACTTTGACAAGGTTTGTCTTGGCGTCGTTGCGTAGCCATTCGTGCTTTTTTATTTGGAGCTTGCGGTCTTCGTGTTTTTCCACTGCATAAATGAATACGTTGTATTTGAATCTCTGTGTCCCATGCCACCGGAAAAAGGCCTCGTCGATATCGATCATGTCTGTGGTGGGCCATAGCATGTAGGTTTCTTTGAGGTCTTTTTGCCAGGGCATGTCACGAAAGGCCTGTTTGATACCGAGAAACCCAGAATAGAATTTTATCTTTGGTCGGCCGATGCTGTCTTTGTGACGATAGTCCTTGACCAAGGAGAGTAGGGAAGTGTGAGCTGTGGCCATCTCCTCGAGTCTGTGCTTGTGCGCGCGAGTGAGCTGTTCACTGTCAGAGATCCCAAAGGTCTTGCCACGGTCGCTCGAGTATTCATTTATGAGGCTTTGGTCTAGGAGGGGGATCACACTATCATAAATAGTAGATTTGGGCAGTCCTAGTCGAGCCGAAATATCGGCAACCGAAGAGGCTCCATGGCTCACAATATCCAGGAGAATTTGCTTGGATGTTGGGGTCAGTCCCATACTACCCAGAAAATCATTATTATTCGCTTTTCGCCGAATCATGGACATATACTACCAGTAATATAGACTTAGTTCAAGTCACCATAAAAGGGTGATTTTATTATATCTCTACATACACATGAATAAGAAAATTATAGGCGGAGTTATTGCTGTTATTATAGTGCTCATTGCGGCTACCGTCCTCGTCAAAAACAATTCGAAGCAAAGTGATGTTTCTAGTCATCCGATCAAAATCGGAGCAGTTATTTCGCTTTCCGGTTTTGCTGCACCCTGGGGTGAATATGCACGGAATGGTATGAACCTTGCGGTCAAACAGATCAACGAAGCTGGTGGTATAAATGGTCGTCAAGTCGAACTTATTATTGAAGATGACCATACAGATGGCAAAGATGCGGTATCGGCGTACACGAAACTGATATCAGTTGACCATGCGCAAGGTATTCTAGGTGGTGTATTCGACTTTACTGGGCAACCACTTCTACCACTTGCCCTAAACAACAAGATACCTTTTATTTCTGCATCAAATTTTCGCATTCCTGGTGGCTTTGAGCTCAATTCGCAGAGTTTTGTGATGCTACCTGACTTTAGTAAAGTCATTCGACAGCTCAAAACATACTTGAGTTTTTCTACAGTAAAAAGTGTGGCAGTTGTACATTTCAAGTCATCCTTTGGTAATGAGATCGCAAAGACACTCGATGCTGTTGTGAAGGAGAATGGAGGTGAGGGGATAGTAAATGAAGAGTACGGCAAAATTGGTGATAACAATTTCCGCACGACTATTGCAAAACTCAAGGCACAGCATGTCGATACTGTATTCTTGGATATGGTAGGTAATGATCCAGTCAATTTCCTGACACAGTCCCGACAGCTTGGATTTGCCCCAAAGTTTATTAGTTACAACGGTGTTCTCGATTCATTCCCCGAAGGTACAGACAAAAGTCTTCTCGAAGGTGTCACTATCCTCAATTGGGAAATCAGTGGTCCGAGATTCATAGAAATGTACAAGTCTGCGTATGGTGTCGAACCGACAAAGTCCGCGGACAAATGGTTCGATGCAGTCTATGTGATGGCACAAGGGATTGCACAGAGTTCAGATTCATCTGCGGTTGCCACTTATATAGAAAGAACAAAGTTTACGACTCCAGATGATACGATCATGTTCACTTCAGACCATGCGGTGGGGGATATTAGTACAGCGATACAGGTGGTGAAGGATGGGATGGTGGTGGAGTGGGTGAGATAACCCCTCAAGAATAAAGGAGTTCCAAAATTAAATATTTATTTTGTTCTGACACTAACTATATCTACGCTAAATTACAGTTACAGATCTGCTCCCTCGTAGACTGAACTCCGAGGAAGCCCCCGAAGATG
>JBBQVG010000052.1:0-3704 GCA_038211765.1 Minisyncoccia bacterium
CGAAATCTCCTTGTCCACAATTATCTCGGTATTGATATCAATACTGTCTGGGTGATCATTAACAAGGAGTTGACCATCCTGAAAAACGCAATCGAATAGGAAAATAGGGGATAGACCACGTTTTTTCTTTCTAAAAACGTGGTCTATCCCCTATTTCCTTTCCGTATAGTCCCAGATTTCGTCAAGGTCTGACTGCGCACGCGGGGAAAGGGTGTTGCGTCATGTTGCCGACGACTGCAAATCCCGCTTCCGCGCAATGAAGGCTTCAAAATCAAACTGGGTTGATGGATCGCTCTGCTCGCCATCTGCCAACGAGGTCTGTAGCGCGGCAAGCTTCGCTTCCTGTTCTTCAAGCAGGCGCAAAACTGCTCGTAGAACGTCGCTTGCGTTGCTGTAGCGACCCTGGTTGACCTGTGCGGCAACGAACGCGCCGAATACTCGCCAAGTCTAAATGAGGTATTTTTGTTCATAGGTGCACTCCTTTTTCTTGATACCCATTGGTAGCTCTGCGATCGACAAACGGTCACCCTTGCTTGACAAAATGTATGGTATGAGTATATACATAATATATGGATGGAAGAGACAAAAAGATATTTAATAAGTGTACAGGCTTTGACTGGGACACTTCGAATATTGATAAAAATTGGATAAAACATAGAGTGAGCCCTGCGGAGTGTGAACAAGTCTATTTCAATCGTCCCTTCATAATCCAAGACGATTTTGCCCATTCACAAATGGAGAGACGGTTTTATAGCCTTGGTAGAACAGATTCGAAAAGGACGCTGTTTGTTGTTTTTACAATAAGAAATAATCTTATTCGTATCGTTTCTGCCAGGGACATGAGCAGCAAAGAGAGTCATCCCGCAATCCGGACAAAATTCTGTTTCTGGATAAAAGTGCATGAGAGGCGAAGAAGAAAACAGCGCTGTTGCGCTATGCCCCGTAATCAACTTATCGATGTTGGCCCTCAGTAATTTTATGGCAGTGTAGCCTGATTTTTTTTTAACAAACCATGAGAGTACAGAAAATGTTGGACTACAGACTTTGATAATTTGCTCTTCTTGACTTCAGGCAACATCAGAATATCTTCCATCGATATGCCATGATTCTTGATAACTGCCACCAGAATCATAACTGCATCTCCAGCAGATAAAGCCAGAGCCGGCAATGTACCTGAGGTCCTTTCCCGAACCTGCTTATTGTAAACGTTAGATTCACCTGAAAAGTAGACAAAAACACCGCCATGCTTTTCTCTCCGCAGGCCGGGGACATCTCGAAAATGATGAACAAAAGACTGAGGAGCAAGACCAAGAATCTTGCCAAGTTCCCTACCGGAAAGGCCAGAGGTGGATGCACCGACCATGTGAATAATGGTCTTCTTGAGATTACCATATCTTGAAAAAGCTACGTTCTTAAATCGCCATAACCCCATCTCGTCGAAGATGGGGATTTCTGGAAGTGTGTAGTACTTACCGTTCTGGTTATAGCTCGTGTAGGTTTTCCACATTTTGAGCTTTGTCTGACCAGTCCTTGATGAGCATTGTAAAATTTCCACAAGTGCAGGAAGGGTAAATATTTTTTCTTTTTTCAATGTAGATCTTGCGAAGGCAAGGTCAGCGGCTTCAATAATTGACATTATCGCACCTCTTCGTAGTATATGATATTGTATTTATAATATCATATACTACGAAGAAATAAAGGCGATTTTGTCCATATTCCTTTGAATTCTGGAAGAATCATCGCTAAAACTCAAAACATATACTATGAAAAAAGGAACAGGATGAAATAATTAGATGAAAAAATAATGGGTTACAAAATCCAACCGTCATTTGCGGTCATAGCCGAATATACCGGTGACCATCGTGTTAAGCGTAAGGAGTAAAGTAACATGCGCAACTATCCACAAAGAGTCAGAGACAACATTCTTCCGCTTTCGGTGGGGGCCACACTGCCCGAGGCATTTGAGGAATGGTCTTTTACCGATCGTACGGTTGACCATGAAGACGCCATCGAAACGTGCCAGCTCTGCGATCAAGAGGAACTGCGCTATCACTTCGAGATCAAGAACGCCCTGACGCACAAAAGCCTGTGGGTCGGTTCACAATGCATCTTGAAGTTCAACTTGTCTGTGTTTGAGCAAGGACAGTTGTTGTTGCCTACCGAATCGAAGAAGAAGCTCAATCGGCTGATGCAGCAAATGCGATTGCAGTCTTGTATCAACGCTCTACAGAAGCTAGCAGATTCAGAGAAGAATGAAATTCTTCACAAATGCACTCGCGTATTACACCAAAAATAAGTACCTCACTCCAAAATTCGCTTTTGTTGAACTGCTTTGATAAGCAGTTCGGATTGGCCTATACCATACGTTCTTTATTCACCATGTTCATTAACCTCAACTAATGCGGCTATTCCCGTTCCGAAAAGTGTCAATGGCGCATTAGTTGAGGTAAATTTCACATTGAGGGCATTCGCTCCGAAGTATCTCTAACCACTTGTCGTGGTGTTGAAAACCTGAGATATATAATTTTTGGAGATTCGCAAGATGGCGGAGATGCATCAATCCTGGTCCAACGACAGCTGTTCCTACAAGATCAAGATGCTGAAGATTTTGAAGTGAGTTAAGATATCGTAACCCCTCATCAGTGACGTCGGTATTCCGAAGACAAAGCCATTCAAGAGATTTCAAGTGGTCAATAAACACAAGGGTTCTGTCAGAAATGTCGGAATTCCTCATTTCCAGAATTTTTAGTACCGGAATTCTTTCAAAAAGCTTGTAGCATGGATCCGTCAACTCGATTTCGTTCAGGTCAACGGAGTAGAGAGATGTATATGTTTGGTCCAGCCATGTGCACTCCACGCCACCAGATTCAAGGAGTTTAACCGCATCTTGAAAAGAAAGTTTAGCCCAAGCCTCTCCGTCAGCTTCCTCCTCATAGTCCTCACAGAGCACGTCTTCGCCGTTCTCGTATACTTCTAGAGCGTATTTCTGGTGTGAAAAGTCTAGGCTTTCGACTTCTTGGTGAAAAGGTTGAACATCATCGACAAGCTTGAGATTACAAATATAGTCGTGATGTTCAGTCGCGAAATCAGGTGCAATTTTCCATATCAAGGAGGAGAAGGTATCCCCGCCGGTTGATGGCCGATAAAAATGGCCTCCGGTCGTCACAGAAACATAACTATTTTCAATTTCAACATGCCACCAATGGTAAATTTCATGCGAACCAAACTTTCTCCTTGGACCTGTTATCTCAATTTTTATTACAAGATCAGGTGTTTTTGCTGGTAGTGCTTCAAAGACTTGCAATGCTTGAGCGATGATTTCAAGCTGTCTAGCGGTTGGTAGTCCGCTACGAGCAGTCTTCCAAAGCAGCTCTCTCGTTGCGGTAACAATAGCCGCATCCTCCCCCGAGAAAACATACGGAGTTAGTTTGTTGAAGCAAAGTTCTCGATCGTTCATATTACCACTTCATCTCAATTCCTGGTCGATGCCCCCCCGGCGCCGGCCTATTTCCCGCATAACATAAAATAGGATTTAAAAATAATATATGTTACTCTCATTTGGAAATTGGTTCAGGGACCACAGGCGGTAATCCGTATTGAGGCTTGGTACTCCAGAAACACAAAACAGTAAAATGCGACGGAAATTTCTGGAGTTTGGGTGTACACCCCCATAAAGGAATCAGAAATTAATGGCAATTCCCGTA
>JBBQVG010000053.1:0-3394 GCA_038211765.1 Minisyncoccia bacterium
TGTGGTAGTGAGCATCGTATGCATTGTGGTAAGTCTTGGTGACGGCCATCCCACTAGTTTAGTATGGAAACCGAGGGTTTCCAAACCTTCCTACAGAGTCATCGTGGCAGAGCCACGAGGAAATCCGCTTCGCGTATTATATTCGTAATATAAACCCCCAGAGCTTTTTTCCAGGAAGTCTGGTAGTACTTCTTGAACAGGTAGTTAAATACAAAAAAAGTGATGATCACTGCCAGAACTTGGGAAAAAACTCCCAAGTCTACTAGTGTAAAAATGCCAGTGATAACAGCACTTGAAAGTGCGGTTAAACTATAGACCAACATGGACTTTTTATATGTAGCATTGGAAATTTTAAAAAGTTTACTCAATCCCCAGAGAATTGCAGAAGCTACAAAAAATCCTATGACTGCCGCAAGACCAATAAGTATAAAAATCATGATGATAAAATTATTATTTTAACTCCCCTTCCTCCCCGCAAAGAAGTAAACAACCGCCGCCGTTATTGCTCCCAGAGTATCCGCCAACATATCTTTCTGTGCATCCCAGATATCTCCCTGACTGCCGAGTACGGCGATACCGGCTGTGGGGTCCGACGAAATAGCGTACACCCATTCAAACAATTCATATGTCAGAGCTACAGACATAATGGCAAATACAGCAAATAAGTATGCGATCCATTTCTTTGCTACCAGTTTTCTAGTTAATAGATATTCAATAATGGGAAAGGCGTAGAAGCCGACGGTGAAGTGGGCTACGCGATCGTAGTTATCTCTTCCGGAACCGACAAGGTTGGTGATAAAGTCAAATGGTACACGTTCGAATGTGTAGTGCCCCCCGATGGTGTGCATGATGATGAAGATGGTCATCAAGAAATACGCCAGGTTGGAAAAGCGCACTTTACACGCATAGAGAACAATAATGGATATGAGTACTACCCACACCGTCGCGTTCTCAACAAACCAAACGTCCCGAGCGTAGGGGTTCACCGCACCCCATATGAAAACAATGATATAGACCAGGAGTAGGTACAGGGGGAACTTTTTCATGGTTCAATTATAGCAGTAATGCTGGCCAAGTTATGCACACTTACTTAAAATCCTCTTTGGTAAGCCCGGCTTGCCGAGCAATTGATCTAAATGTTCCAAAGGGTATCTCCTTCTTATTTGCAGGAATTATTACTGTTTTCGTTTGTGTACCTATTTCCGTCTTATGAAATTTTATATGACTTCCCCTTTGAGATACAAAAATAAAACCGTGCTTTTGCAGTACGGCGATAATATAGCGAGAGGAATACAACCTAGGCATACACCAGCGTCTTGGAAACGATAGCAGGCTTAGAGATCTTGTGTATTCTTGCGCGTGGAGATGACTCCAAATAGAGTTCAATGGCTTCAATAAGGTTTTTAAGTGCCTCCTTACGAGTCTTACCAAAACTAGATACATCAAGATTGAGTGCCTGAGAAACGTAATATTTTCCCTCCTTCCAGACTAGATTTTTAAGAGATATTTTCTTCATATCACCAATATACCATAAAATATTAAATATGCCATAATATCCCCATGCAAGAATGGCTCCTACAACTATTCACCGATCACCAGTACCTAGTCTACGCCGCGCTCGTCATCATATGCTTTATAGAAGGTCCTATTTTGACTGTACTCTGCGGTATCCTTATCAAACTAGGTGGCCTACCCATAGTCCCCATCTATCTCGCCCTTATGCTTGGCGATCTTATCGGCGACGTCGCATGGTATTGGATCGGTCGCAAGGCTGGGCACCCTTTCGTCCGTAGGTTTGGTAAATACTTTAGTATTGAAGAAAAAGAGATCTCCACTGTTACCAAGATCTTCCACAAGTATCATTCCAGCATCCTCATCATCTCAAAAGTAACTATGGGTCTCGGGTTTGCCATCGTTACTCTCTTTACCGCCGGGTTGGTCAAGGTTGATTTCAAGAAATATTTTATTATCAACGCTATTGGGCAGATCATCTGGACAGGTTTCCTTCTAGGTGTTGGATACATCTTCGGTCACTGGTACAATGCTTTAGATAACGTCTTTGGGAAGATTTCTCTTATCGGGGGGGTTATAATAGTACTCATTGTATTGTTCGGGTTTGCACGGTATATGAAGAAAAGGATGACCCTTAGAAACGCTTAATTAAAAATATATGAAACAAAAAAGATATTGGTTGAGGGGAGGGGTCGTAGGTTGTGTAACTTCAATTATTGTGTGGCTGAATTTTTCTCGTAAAAATAGCTGTATTGGAACTTATCTTGATCATATTGATCCAAGTGGCACGCCTGTTATTGGTAGCGTCTGTCCAAAAGTAGATATAATTATGAATCTTCAGCAATCTCTTTACTCTGAAATTCTTCTTTTTGTCGTACTTTTCTTAATTGGAGCATTTATCGGCTACCTCTACGGTAAAATCAAATCTCGCAAACAACCACAGCCATGATCTCCATCATCTTCCCCACCCTCAATGAAGAATCAGTCATCGCTGATACTATAGAACGTATCAAATCCAAAATGACACTTCCTCATGAAGTGATCGTCTCCGATGGTAAGAGTAATGACCGTACTGTTGAGATCGCGCGCCTACATGCAGACAAGGTCGTAGAATACACTGGCGAGACTCGTCAGAATATCGCCATGGGTAGAAACGCCGGAGCTTGGGCCGCAAAAGGCGGACCCGAAGATTTCTTTGTTTTCATGGATGCAGATTGTGTCATCGAAGATCCCGATACTTTTTTTACTGAAGCACTCAATAACTTCAAGAAACATCCCAAGCTAGTCGCTCTCTGTGCTTGGCTAAAAGTTCTACCAAAGAAGGAAACTCTGACTGATAAAATCGTATTCGACCTTCAAAACGTTTTCTGCATTATAGTCAACGACGTTTTTCGCAAAGGTATTTCTCCTGGTGGAGAATTCCAGATGATGCGTGCGGAGACTTTCAAAAAACTAGGTGGATATAATGAAAAATTGGTGGCAAGCGAAGATGTCGAACTCTTTCGTCGACTGACCAAACTAGGCCGAGTAAAACTAGATCACAAACTCGTAGTCATGCATTCAGGCCGTCGCGCTCACAAGATCGGCTGGCCTCATCTATTGTCTCTATGGTTCCTGAATACTGTCTGGATGTCATTTGCAGGTAGAGCGTACACGAAAGAGTGGAAACCGATCCGATAGTGAGCAGCACTACCGATATGCCACACGAATTTGTGACATTCCGATTGCGATTTATTTGTAGATTCGTATTATATATATCATGAAAGCATCGATTATTATTCCCGCATACAACGAGGAAAAAGGTGTCACCGCCACACTGGCGGCTATTTTCGATCAGACCCATCCTGATTTTGAGGTTATTGTCATAGACAACGCCAGTACT
>JBBQVG010000054.1:0-3072 GCA_038211765.1 Minisyncoccia bacterium
AAGCTCGATTTGAGTGGGGACCCTGTCGCGCGAAGCTTGGTAACAGAAAGTCCGATACCTCCTGAACTCTTCGATAGAAGAAGAACATCAGAAACGGTCTTGGCAATATGCGTCATATCATCATGCATTTCCAGTAAGAAACAATTGGAAAGAGAAGAGCGAATGGTTCCCGCACCCAAATTCGTGGAGCCACCAGGGATGTATTCATGACGAGACATCTTTGTGTAAAACTTCTTTGCGGCTTCTGTAGGGTTTTTTTCATTATATGAAAGTCCCATGGCTAGGCGCATAAAGAAATATTGCGGGGTTTCGAGCGGCTGTTGGTTATCGTTCTTCAGGAAGTAACGGTTGACCAATCCGTCGAGCCCAGCATAAACAAAGAGCTCGTCGCGCTCTACATCGAGGACATCTGCGAGCTTCTGGAGGTCGAACTTTGCGGCCATGTTGGAATGAAGGCGATTTTCACTGATGCCACGCAGTATGTAGGCTATGAAGCTGTCACGGTGCTTTTGTTTGAGATCGTCAGCGTCCTCTTTGTCGTACTCCCCCACCGCCCTTCTATATATAGTCTTCAGGAGAAGACGTGTGGCTACTTTGTCGTAGTCTGGATCTTCCTTGATATTTTGGACTGCAGTGTTGATGGTAGCCTGGTCGAGCTCGTCTGTGGTGATACCGTCATACAATGTGAGCTGGGTCTCAGTAGCAATCTGAGTGACCATGGCAATAGGATCCATAAGGCCAACGCAGGCACGTTCGATAGAGCGGTTGACACGGTCGGCGTTGTGAGGTTCGAGTGTACCATCTGCCTTCTTGATTCGTATTTCCATAATGTATGACTTTATGCTGGTTGGTAAATGAGTAAGCGGGCTGTTTGCGTCTAGTCATTTTACCCTAATTCAGCACAAGGGATAGAGATATTTTGTGGATAAAAATGTTTCATTACATTTTTTTTACAATGTAAACCTTAACCTTAGCTGATTCTGGGAGAAGCCCCCACTTAGCCATTTTTGGGGCGTTTTTTTTGCTTTTCAATTAAAAATAAAAAAAACGAAAATATCTCTTATTACTTTATTCAAAAAAGGAGAGTTGTCCCTGTGGCAATACCAAAATCTGCGGATGTCCCAGAATTAATTTCCAGAACATATGAAATTGGGGAAGGAGGAAAATACATCTCAGGATAATGTTCAGGCAAAACTTCCCGAGTAATACCGACGACTTTCTTTGCAGAATTAATCCATATCATATCTATAGGAAACTGCATTTCCTTCATCCAAAATCCTGGTTTTTGTGCTGTTGAAAAGATAAAAAGCATCCCATAGTCTTGTGGAAGCGAGGCTCGCCCACCCAATCCGAGTGACATCGCTTCGGTTGTAGTGGCCACTATTATGCGCAGGGTCTTTCGAGGCGCCTTGAGGGCGATGGTAGGTTCTTTTGTTACCTTCTGGGCCACCGTTGATGTAGTAGTTGCGACTTGCTGGGCCGTAGAAGTGGCTTCCGTGGCAAACGATGGTGTGGTACTGGCTAAATAGTCCGAAAGATTGGGGACGACATGGGTCGAAATCGAGTAGTTCATGATCACGAAGATCCCAATGATAGCCGAAATAACAAAGAAAATATTAAAAAAAGTTCGATGCATGACGACATTGTACCCCCCTTCCCTGCTAATGACAAAATCCCGTCTCCATGGTAGCATCGAAATATACAAGGATAACACCATTAATATGTATACCGTCAATATTTGGCCCATCATTGTGGCAACTATAGTAAGTTTCGCGATCGGTGCGCTCTGGTACTCCCCTATTCTATTTGGTAAGGAATGGATGGCCCTCACAAAGATCTCCGAATCCGACATGGCAGCTGCCAAGGCCAAAGGTGTCTGGAAATCTTACATTGTTCACTTTATTGCCAACCTCATCTCGTTTGCAGTCCTCGGCTTTATTATTGTTGCCGTAGGTGTACAGACCGGGAGTGATGGTGCCTTCTTTGGGTTTCTCGCATGGTTGGGCTTTACACTCCCACTCCACGTCTCCCACCTCTTGTGGCAAAAAGCTCCGATGAAGCTTATTCTCATCGACACTGTTCAGGTTCTTATTGGGTTGGTTATCGGAGGTGCCATCATTGGGGTTTGGAGGTAGTCTTACCTTCTCTTGCTTCAGTAGACGCATATCAGGTGCCTGATTTGAGACCCAAAACAATGACTAGAATAAGGCGCGGGCATCGTGGGTTCAGTACCCAAGTGGTGAGGCAAAGCAAGGGTATTTTGGCATCATTTTGGAAATTGAAATGAGGATGTGGGTCGGGGTAACTTTCTAGCAATTTCATAAGATTCTGATAGTATTCTAACTAGACGGTAAGCCACCAACCAGAGAGGACAAAACTATGGGACTCAGCATGTTAACCGCCTTGGAAATCTTCACGAATCCGCGCGACCTTGAAATTATTATCGGGAGCGACGCTGGTAAATATGGATTCGCGATCACTCGCGGTCCCGGACATGACCATAAAGTCATGGTCGAAACTAATGTATTCGCCAAAACGCAAGAAGATGCGGTCGAGGCGATCAAAGGGACACTCGAGTCAATCTGTGAAGCCCTGAAAAGGGATTTTGCAGATCTTAAGAGTTTTCCATCGCAATACCTCAATCCCGACGGTCAGGAAATCGACCCGTCCAAGGTCTTGAATCCTGACTTGATCAATCGAATTATCGACGAGCTTCGGCAACACCAAGTGGCGGGCACTTACAAGATGCTCGCGCCAGCAGGATAATCAAGATTGTTCAGTCAAAACAAAGCCAGTGATACGAAAGTGTCAATGGTCTTTTTTATCATTTATACGTTGATGGTTCGCACTATTTGCCCAACCACTCAGGTCATGTATCTACTAAGTTTTCTTGACGGACTGCGTCACGCCGAAGCCGTGCTTCTACGAGGCGAAAGTCGCCTTCGCAAACCTACTGGCGGACTGCGTCACGCCGTAGGTTCGCTTTGGCGAACTGAATGCGGAGGGTAAGAGATTCGAACTCTTGATGAGGTTTCCCCCATGCCACCTTTCCAAGGTGGTGCACTAGACCAC
>JBBQVG010000055.1:0-2319 GCA_038211765.1 Minisyncoccia bacterium
ATCGAATGTCTGATACACCGTTTTGAGGATTCCTTGGAATGACTGATCCCGTTCATTCCCAAAGAGTTCAGATGCTTCACCTTTTACCATCAACTCCGACTTCAAGCGATCGATACTTGGGCGCACGAAGTCATAGTCAAATCGCACCTTCTCTCTCCCTTTTCCTTTCTTTATAGACAACTCACCTTCGTCGTATCTCTGTAGGAGCGACCAAGAGTGTGCGTAGCCATTGATCACAGAGAGGAGTCCGTCAACTTCGCTTTGATTGAGTCCCTGGCGCGAGAGAACGGTACGCTGAATAAACTTGATCTTTTCATCAAGGTCGTTCACCATCTTTTGGGGCAGTTGATTGAGACGATCAGTGTTAATCGCGATACCTTTGATGATGTAGTCCCTCAATGTTTTGGTGGCCCACTGACGAAATTTGATAGCTTTCCGTGAATTCGTTCTGTACCCGACAGCAAGGATAATATCAAGCGAATACAGGGTTATCGGGCGATCCGAATTTGCAATATGCATTTTTTGCATATTGCTTTTACTGTCTATCTCACGGTCCTTTAGAATATTAATAATATGTCTCGACACTACTGATTGGTCAACGTCAAAGAGGTCGGCGATCTGGCTCTGCGTGGCCCAGATCGTCTCTTTCTCAACATCGGCCTTGAGTTCCACATTCCCCTTGGAGTCTGTGTAAATGACTATTCTGTTTTCCTTTTGTATTTTCTTTTCCATAAATATATAGGTGTATATAGTAAAATAGGCCGCCCTTTCGACGTAAGGGGGCACACTGATACTGGTGGGTGAATTATATCAAGCTCACACATGCCAGGAAGTTCACACGGATAGAGAAATGTGTTGGACTATACTTTTAGTTAGCGTCTACAGTTACTCCCCCAAATACGCCTCAACAACATCCCTTCTTGCTAGCACTTCATCTGGTTTGCCTTCTGCTAGGAGTTCACCAGAATCCAGCACGTAGAGATAGTCAGAAAGTTCGCGGATCAGATCCATATTATGTTCTACCAAAATAATCGTCTTTCCCTCCGCACGGAGTTCCTTCATGACCGCGACAACGATCTTGACCATCTCAGGGAAAAGTCCAGCGAAGGGTTCATCGAAGAAAACTACATTGATATTACCGACACCGCAGTGGATCATGGCGCAGACGCGAGCGATCTCCAGGAGCTTGCGCTGACCATAGGAAAGATTCTTGGCAAGTTCGTTTCGCTTCTCCCAGAGACCAACTTTCTTTAGAACTTCCTCAGCTTTTTCCAGATGAAATTTCGAGTGTCGTTCGAAAAGTGCTGACCAGATACTGCGTTCTGTAAGTACAACCAAAATATTGTCGAGTACCGGCATCTGCTCGAAGAGACGAACATCCTGAAATGTACGAGTCATGCCGTATGTTGGGACGTCGTGAGCATGGATCCTCGAGAGTTTGGTGGTTTCGCCGATAACAACCTGGCCACCGTCTATCTGGTGCATGCCAGTAAGGACGTTGATGAGAGTAGACTTACCCGAACCATTGGGGCCGATGATGGAGGTGATCTTGCCTGGCTCAAAACCGATGGAAAGTTTGTTTACGGCATAGACGCCGTCGAAGTGCTTGGTGAGCTTGCGGGTGGAGAGAAGGGGCATAGTGACAGTTTACAATGGAATATATAATTGAACAATATTTGATCTTTTTTTTAACAATTTTTGAACATTTTTTTATCAGGAATTGAACTCTTGTTTGATACAGTATTCTTATGTGGAAACCTCTTAGGCTATCAGCGTGGGATAAATGGAAATTTCGCGAATGGGCTGAGATTGCTTTTTACTTGCATGCAATTCAGAGGCGACTCCAATTTTATGAAAATGAAATTTGGTATTGCCATCTAGGGATGAATATTGGAAACGAAGAAATGGGTAAGGACGATACCCAAGAATACTTACGGCCTTTGCTTATTTTAAAGAAATTTAGTAACCACATGTGTTTAGTGGTTCCACTTACCTCAACCATTAAGGAAGCTCCTTATTCATATACATTTACATTTAGGGATAAACGAAGCGCAGCGATGCTTACTCAAATACGCTCGATAGATGCGCAACGACTACATACTTATATGGGTATTATCCCTAAAATGACTGCAAGAGATTTCAAGGAAATAACGAAAAGGCTCATAACGTTTTTGTCATGAGCCTTTTCCAAACTTTTGCCCGGTTTCCCAGGGTGCGAATCTGTTCTCTAGAACGACCGCTTGGACTTTGATATGTATATTATCAAAATCGGGCTTGCTGTCAATGGGCATGTACTACTATATATTCAAAACGGAAGCC